>CAYQQX010000033.1:0-34772 GCA_964419495.1 uncultured Anaerolineales bacterium | reverse complement strand
CTCAGACCTGATCTTCTTGTTTTTTGTGCAAACTTTTTACTGTTAAGGTACTAAGATAATGCCCCCTACCACCAAATGTGAGGTCTCTCACGGCAATTCCCATAGATCCTAATCTTTTTGAACTCGGAATCAATAAAAATAGAGACATTTGGTCACAAATTTATAGATAAATATTACCGGAACTTATGATAAATGTGCCTAATTACATCAAACTTCTATGGTACAATCTCCCGCGCTGTGTCGTGGCGGTATAACACGAAATTCCATTTTTGGTATTTCACTCGGCACTGATTGCAAACTAGCTTTTGAAGGAGTACATATGCTCGATAACTGGCTTTATATTGGTTTATTTATTATTGTTGCTTTATTTATTCCAGCGGTAGCTGTATTTCTGCCAAGGCTAATTGGCCCTCGAAAACCCAATAAAATTAAAAAAGAAACTTACGAATGTGGTATGGAAACCGTAGGCGATGCTTGGGTGCAGTTCAAAGTCCAGTATTACATTTTCGCCCTGGTATTCCTTATATTTGATATTGAAACGGTGTTCTTGTTCCCTTGGGCGGTGGCCTTTGATAAGCTACCGCTCTTTGCAGTGTTTGAGGGGGTACTGTTCATCTTGATTCTGCTGGCTGGTTTATTATATGCCTGGCGCAAAGGCGCGCTAGATTGGGCGTAAAAGTGGCTGATGGAATTTTCCTCAGCCCTTTTATTTGTTAGGAAATATACGCGATATAAAACCGCGTTTCAGGAGATAACGAATGGGTGATCCGATTAATCTGATTTCTCAGTGGTTTAATGACCTGCTCTTAGGTTGGGGGTTGGCGGAAGGCCTTGTTAAGGTGATTTCTTTGGCGATTGGTGCAGCAATAGTTGCCACCCTTGGTTTGGTGACTGTGATTGCATTGATTTGGGTCGAGCGCAAGATTGCCGGACGTCTGCAAGACCGTCCTGGACCTAATCGCGCCGGTCCGTTTGGTCTGTTTCAGCCCTTTGCCGATGTGATTAAGATCTTCACAAAAGAGATCACAACACCGGACGGTGCTGATAAAGTAGCGTTTAATATTGCGCCAATTTTAGCGACGGCTTCAGTGTTGTTGATTTGGGCCGTTGTGCCATTTGCCGGCACGGTGGTGGGTGCAAATATCAATGTGGGTGTTTTGTACATTGTGGCAGTTGGATCGTTTGGCATCGTGGCAGTTTTGATGGCAGGTTGGTCGTCGAACAATAAATTTGCCTTGTTGGGCGCATTCCGAGCTGTTGCCCAGATGGTCTCGTACGAAGTTCCCATGGTAATCGCCTTGTTGGTGCCGGTATTGCTGGCGCGATCTATGGGAATGAATGATATTGTCTCTGCTCAAACACCCTGGTTCATTATTATTGCCCCATTAGCCGCACTGATCTTTTTGATCACCTCAATGGCTGAAGTAGGTCGTGCGCCTTTTGACTTGCTCGAAGCTGAATCTGAGATTGTGGCAGGTTTCCATACCGAATATTCTGGGATGGGATTTGGCATGTTCTATGTTAGCGAATTCTTGCACGTCTGGACGGTGGGCGCTTTGATGGCGACTTTCTTCTTTGGGGGTTGGAGTGGTCCGGGAGCTGAGAATTTACCTATTCTGGGCATTCTTTACTTCTATATTAAGACCTTTATCGGTTATTTCTTGGTGACCTGGATCCGATTGTCTTTGCCCCGCATCCGCATTGATCAAATGTTAGCATTCAATTGGAAATTCCTAACGCCTCTTTCGCTTGTCGTTTTGATGGTAACGGCAATAGTTGATAAGGTGCTGGAGATGGCAAGTGTGGAACGCTGGGCTTATGCGCTGATCATGTTGGCCGCCAATTTGCTTATTGGTTGGTTTGTTGTTCTTATCCTTAAGGCGATTGAACCCAGCCGAAAACGTCAGCGCGTGGAATTTGAGCCGCGCCCCGTTGCTGTGGCTCCCAAGTCTGTGGATAACTAGGTAGTATTGACATTTCAGATATTTTCTTGAGAAGCGAGCGCGATTCGAAAACAGCTTGTTATAGAGAGAAATCCCCAAATGTCAACACGGCCTAATACTGGATACTGGAAGTTAGAAACTGGAGAGTATTCATGAGTGGAGTTGAAATTATTTTTATCATTGTCGCCGTTGTAACTTTGCTAGCTGCCCTCTTGGTAGTTACAACACCAAATCTCGTGCATGCGGCCCTATGGCTGATTTTGACCTTATTTGGTGTCGCGGCGACATTTGTGTTGCTCAATGCAACCTTCCTGGCAGTGGTGCAGGTGGTAGTGTATATCGGCGCTATTGCAGTTTTGATGATCTTTGCGATTATGCTAACTCGAAGGGTGATGAAAGATAGCGGCCCGCAGACCAATTCAAATTGGGTTTGGGCCGCGCTGCTTGGCCTAGTGTTGTTTGCAGGACTAACCTTCGTCTTGATCAATTCTGGCGCTGCGGATGCATCTTTATCAACCCTATCGGCTGACCCTGTGACGCAGTTGGGAAAAGAATTAGTTTCCCCTAATGCCTATGTGATCCCCTTCGAACTTGCATCGGTGCTGCTCTTGGCGGCGATGATTGGGGCTATTGTGATAGCCTGGAAGAAATAAAGGGTAGGTGAATACGATGATCTCTCTAACTTGGTATCTAATTTTCGCCGCAGCCTTGTTCTCCATTGGGTTATACGGTGTCTTAGCTCGAAAAAATGCTATCGCAATCTTGATGGGCATCGAACTGATGCTCAATGCTGTTAACATCAATTTAGTTGCCTTTTGGCGCTATGGCGATCTAGCAAATATCGCAGGACAGGCATTTGCAGTGATCGTTTTTGCTGTTGCCGCTGCTGAAGTCGCAGTTGGTTTAGCGTTAGTAATTTCCATCTATCGTCGCCGCAATACGGTTGTCGCGGAAGAAATAAATTTGATGAAGTGGTAATCGCGTTTGTAAGTGAGGATTTTTTATGACCATTGAAACATTAATCTGGCTAATCCCACTGCCACCGTTGTTGGCCTTTTTCCTGATTGTGTTATTTACTAATCGCAATAAGGTATTGAGCCATACAATTGCTGTGGGTGCAGCACTGCTCTCGTGGGGCGGGAGTATGGTCGTTTTTTGGAATGCCCTGCAAAAAGGTGCCCACCACCTAGGTGAACATCCCTTTGAGTCGGCTATCAACTGGCTTCCTACCGGGGGATCTTGGTTCCAAATTGGTGTCTTAGTTGACCCATTCAGCGCGGCAGTACTCTTCTTCGTCGGCTGGACTGTGCTGATGATTTTCCTTTACAGTGTTGGTTATCACAACTTTGGCCAACCCAAGGGTGATCACGACCGCAAGGGTCTGCCACCACACGGAGCCACAGTCGAAGATGAGCATGGACACAAGCATAAAGTGCTCTCCATAGAGCCGATGTACTCTCGCTTTTTTGCCTTTATTGGTTTGTTTGCCTTTGGGATGTACACCCTGGTGGTTTCAGACAACCTACTGACTCTGTTCGTGGGTTGGGAAATCATGGGCCTCTGCTCATACCTTTTGATCGGGTTCTGGTACGGCAAGAAATCTGCTCGCGCAGCCATGATCAAAGCCTTCATCACCACTCGCGTTGGTGATGTTTTTATGCTCCTGGGCATTGCCTATCTTTACACCACGGCTGGCACGCTAAATTTCAGGGATATTTTCTTCAATGAAGAATTCCTCAGTCATTTAGCACACGAACCCTCTGGGGTTTTGGGTCTCTCAGTTGCCGGGTTGATCGGTATTCTATTGTTTATTGGTACGGTTGGAAAATCGGCTCAGTTCCCGTTACATGTCTGGCTGCCGGACGCCATGGAAGGCCCTACACCGGTTTCGGCCATGATCCATGCGGCCACCATGGTTTCTGCCGGTGTCTACATGGTCATCCGTATGTTCCCGCTGCTCTCCGCTGGAATGGATCACGGCCATCTGACCGATCCGATGAAGGTAATGGCTTTTATCGGCGCCTTTACTGCATTGTTTGCTGCCACCATAGCTCTGGCTCAAAACGATATCAAGCGCGTTTTGGCCTATTCCACGATCTCTCAATTGGGATTTATGATCGCTGCTCTGGGAATTGGTGCTTATGTCGCGGCGGCTTTTCACCTGGTGACTCACGCGTTCTTCAAAGCGCTCTTATTTCTGGGTTCGGGTTCAGTGATCCATGGCATGGAGCACGGCATATTCCATGTCGATGATCATCACACGGATCCCCAGGATATGTTCAATATGGGCGGTTTGCGTAAGAAGATGCCGATCACATTTTGGACATTCTTAATCGGCGGTTTCGCACTCTCTGGTTTCCCATTGGTCACGGCGGGTTTCTGGTCAAAAGATGAAATTTTTGCTGATGCCTTTGCACATGGTCATATTTGGGTTTTGGTGATACTGGCAATTGCCGCATTCTTGACTGCTTTCTACACCATGCGCCAGATCACCCTTTCGTTCTTTGGGGAACCTCGCACGGAAGCAGCCGAGCACGCCCACGAGACACCCTGGACGATGACAACCCCATTGGTGATCCTGGCAGTCTTTGCTGTGGCTTTTGGTTGGGTGGGTATCCCTGAAGATTTTATGGGCCTTCATATCTGGCCAAAGAATCTGTTCCATGGAGTTGTTTATACACTCACTGAACATCAGCAGCCTGCCGGCATTCTTTTCAACTGGATTCCCCTGATAATTTCTTTGGGTGTTGCATTAGGTGGTCTCTTCTTCGGTTGGCTGGTTTACAGAAATGTCAAGGCTGGCCAGGAAGATCCGCTCAAGAAGCCCCTGGGGTCTCTCTACACATTATTCCAAAACAAGTACTACTTCGATGAATTGTACGATTTGATCTTCGTCAAGCCAGCTTTGTGGATTTCAGAAACACTCTCCTATGAGTGGATGGATCGCGGCTTGATTGACGGCTTTTTACACTGGTTCTCCCGGATCACATATTCTCTGGGTGGTATTCTGCGCAATTACATCGATGTGCCGCTGATCAACGGTTTTGGTGATCTGGTTGGTGAAGGCACGAAGAAAATTGGTAAAGCCTTACGAGTAATCCAGACTGGGCGCGTGCAGCAGTACATGGTGATTGCTTTGGTACTGGCTTTTGGCACCCTATTCGCTTATTTGTACAACTTGATGATTCCTTAGGATCAGGAGAAAAATATGGAATTTATCTCAGGTAACTTACTAACGCTGATCCTTTTCCTGCCGGTTCTGTCAGCCCTGGTCGTGGCATTTTTGCCCAGCGATGAAAAGAAATTGATCCGTTGGGTAGCTCTCATTGCCAGTTTCACCCCCTTTATCCTTTCACTGGTAATGTGGTTCCAGTTTGATAGCGCTCAGGAAGGTTTTCAATTTGAACAACAAGTAACCTGGTTCTCAGCGATCAACTCCACATTCCATCTCGGCGTGGATGGTATATCTTTGAGCATGGTTTTGTTGACCACGCTGCTAACACCGCTGTGTATCCTGGCTTCCTTTGGGATTGAAGATCGGGTCAAGGGCTTTATGGCTCTCTTCCTGATGTTGGAGACCGGCATGTTGGGCGTCTTCCTTTCCTTGGACTTGCTGCTCTTCTTCGTTTTCTGGGAGATTGGCCTTGTCCCCATGTATTTCTTGATCAATCAGTGGGGCAGTGAGAAGGGAGAGCGAGAACTTTGGGGTGGCATGAAAGTTAAGGCTCGCACCTATGCTTCCTTCAAGTTCATGGTTTACACCATGGCCGGGTCCCTGGGATTGCTTCTGGCTGTCCAGTTGATCGGTGTTGTGACCGGCACGTTCGATTTGCCGCAATTATTCAAAATTTGGCCTACTCTGACATCAATGGAGAATATCCCCCTGAACTTGTTCTTTGGGCTGTCTGTTGGCACCGTCAAGGTGATTGTCTTTTGGGCTTTTGTGATTGCTTTCGCGCTCAAAGTGCCTGTGTGGCCATTCCATACCTGGCTTCCCGATGCACATACTGAAGCTCCCACTGCTGGCTCAATGATCCTGGCTGGTGTGCTGCTAAAGTTAGGCGCTTACGGGTTCTTGCGCCTGGTGCTGCCGCTGTTTCCCGATGAGGCGCGCACCTACGCGGGCGCTCTAGCTTTTGTCGCGACAATGGCAATAATCTTTGGCGCCTTTAGTTCCTTCGGTCAAAAGGATTTCAAACGGTTGGTGGCTTATTCTTCGGTCAACCATATGGGCTTTGTTGTATTGGGTATCGCTGCTGCAGCTTTCGCTGCCGGCACTGACCACGCCACTATTGCCATGAACGGCGCGGTGCTACAGATGTTCAATCACGGACTCTCAGCCGCTGGAATGTTCTTCCTGGTGGGCGTGATTTACGAACGGACTCACACACGAAACCTGGATGACTTTGGCGGATTGTTCCCATTGGTTCCGGTCTATGGTGGCATCTTGATCTTTACTTCCATGGCCTCCTTGGGATTACCTGGTTTGAACGGCTTCGTTTCAGAATTTTTGGTGGTAAGGGGCGCTTGGCCCATTTTCACTGTCTATACCGCATTAGCCATGGTTGGGCTACTGTTTACCGGTGCATATATTCTCAAGGGGATCAAGCAAGTTTTACACGGTCCGCTGAATGAGGAATGGGCCCATGGAGATCATCGCTTGAAAGAGATCGATGCCCGGGAACTTCTGGTTATGGCCCCGCTGATGGTGATGATGCTCTGGTTAGGTGTTTGGCCTGCCTGGTTGTTAGAAGTTATCAATCGTGCTGTGGAGATGCTCTTTTAGTTGTTTAGTCTGATAGTCGTGTAGTCTCGTAGTCGTAGGTGACTACTGGACTAAGGACAAAGGACAAAGGACTACCCGACTAACATGAGGTGACTTATGCAATTTCCGATCATTAGTGTTATCGTTTTCACTCCGATCGTTGCCGGGATGCTGATATTTCTTTTTCCCGGTGAGCGCAAGACAGAGATCCGTGTAACAGCCTTAGCTGCCGCGACCTTTGCCTTGGCTCTCTCGATCTGGGTGTATTTCTCTTACGATATCGCCGCAGGTGGCTATCAATTTGTTGAGAAATACAACTGGCTTCCCCAACTTGGGATTTCATATTACGTCGGTGTCGATGGCATCAACACACCGCTGGTCTTGCTGACCGGCGTGGTGATGTTCACTGGCGTGTTGATCTCCTGGGGCATTGACGACCGCCCACGCGAGTTTTTTGCCTTCATGTTTATCCTGGCAACTGGTGTGTTTGGTGTGTTTGTCGCTCTGGACATGTTCATGCTGTTCTTCTTCTATGAGATCGCCGTTTTCCCCATGTACCTGCTGATTGCTATTTGGGGTTGGAAGGTGACTCGAGAATATGCTGCCATGAAGCTGACCTTGTATCTGTTCATTGGGTCGGTGATATCTCTTGTCGGCGGGCTGGCAATGTTCTTTTCATCGGGTTTGGGTACCTTCGACATGATCGCCCTCGAAGGCGCAAGTTTTTCCCTGGCCTTCCAGAAATTCTGGTTCCCATTCGTGTTCATGGGCTTTGCGGTCCTTGGTGGTATCTGGCCCTTCCACAATTGGTCGCCTGATGGACATGTAGCAGCTCCAACGGCAGTCTCCATGTTCCACGCTGGGGTGCTGATGAAGCTTGGGGCGTTTGCAGCCCTGCGCGTTGGTATCATGCTCCTGCCTGAAGGCGCAAAATTCCACATGCCTTGGATTATCTTATTAACAGTTGTAAACGTGGTTTACGGTGCCTATATCGCAATGGTTCAAAAAGACATGAAATATGTCATCGGCTTCTCGTCGGTATCGCATATGGGTCTGGTTGCCATGGGTTTCGCAACCCTCAACCGTGAGGGTATGATCGGCGCAGGTGTGCAGATGTTCTCGCACGGCGTGATGACGGCTCTCTTCTTTGCTGTTGTGGGTATGATCTATGATCGGGCGCACACCCGGCAGATCCCTGAATTGGGCGGCTTTGCCAAGAAAATGCCTTTGGTAGCGATTGCCTTTATCGTCGGTGGTCTGGTTTCGATGGGTATGCCTGGCTTCTCGGGGTTCGTAGCCGAATTCCCCATCTTCATGGGCGTCTGGAAATATAGACCTTGGATTGCGGCACTATCGGGTATATCGATCGTAATTACGGCTTCGTACATTATCCGCATTATCACCAGTGTGTTCTTCGGAAAGATGCCGAAACATTTCGAAGAGGGCGATGACCATCATGAGCCTATTGGCGATGTGATCGCACTCGATAAAGTAGCGCTGGTTCTGCTGGCGGGAATATTGATCTTGGTCGGTGTCTTCCCATCGGTGATGGTTCCGATGGTTGAATCTGGCGTTGAAAACATTTTGCGCCTGCTAGGAGGTGCATAGTGGGTAGTATCACTTTGACAATGATCCTGGCAATATTGCCGGAAATCTTATTATTAATATTGGCTGGATTTGTACTTTTGCTGGATGCTATCTGGGCCGATGAAAAGCGTCGTAACCTGGGCTGGTTGGTCGCAGGTGGCTCGGTGTTGATCCTGTTCCTGAGCCTGGCACTTGCCACCCCAGATGGATCTGATGAGCTCATTTGGGGCGGGATGCTGCGTCACGATTGGGTGGGATTCATTTTCAAGATGGTCTTCATCTTTGGCGCAGGCATCACAGCACTATTTGCTATGGACGTGGAAGGTCTTGCCAAGCGCGGCGAATTTTACTTGCTGCTATTAGTGTCCACCATCGGCATGAACCTGATGGCTACCTCAGCTGACCTGATCATGCTCTACCTGGCAATAGAGACCACTTCCATCCCGATGTACATTTTGGCCGGTTTCTTCAAGGCAGATGACAAATCCACCGAAGCCGGTTTCAAGTATTTGCTTTTTGGGGCCATGACTTCTGGCATTATGCTCTACGGTTTCAGCCTATTATTTGGTTTTACAGGTGAAACAGGTTTGTATGAATTGGCGACCGCTTTACAGAGCGGCGCGATGAGCGTGCCCTTGGTTTGGCTGAGTTTGATTTTAGTCCTTGTGGGCTTCAGTTTCAAGATTTCAGCTGTTCCATTCCACTTCTGGGCACCCGATGTCTATGAAGGCGCTCCAACCCCCGTAGCTGGTTTTCTCTCCACCGCGTCCAAAGCGGCTGGATTTGCAGTCCTGGTGCGCGTCCTGATGGGCGCTTTCCCTGCACTCAGCGGCCAGTGGAGCCTTTTGATTGCCATCATTGCTACTATTACCATGACCCTTGGTAATGCCATCGCACTGGCGCAAAGAAATATCAAACGCCTGTTAGCTTACTCATCGATCGCCCATGCTGGGTACATAATGGTTGGTTTGGTGACGTTTTCTGAGTTAGGTGTCACCAGTGTTGTTTTCTACTTGATCGCCTATCTGGTCACCAACCTGGCTGCCTTTGGGATCATCGTAGCTGCTTGGCGAACATTGGGTTCTGATGAGATCGAAGCCTATGATGGCCTCAGTCGACGATCTCCAGGGTTAGCCTTGGCGATGTTGGTCGCATTTCTCTCTTTGGCTGGTATGCCCCCATTTGGTGGCTTTATAGCCAAAGTGCTGGTCTTTGCGGCAGCTGTAAAGGCTGGTTGGGTCTGGCTGGCCTTCGTGGGCGTGCTCAACTCGATCATCGGGTTGTACTATTATCTCATCGTACTTAAGCATGTTTACCTTTATCGCTCCGAGGAAGAAGATGTCCCCGTACCCGTCACGCGACCTTACGGTATTGCACTCGTCGTATTGTCCGTCGGCATAGTCTTGCTAGGCGCATTTTTCGCTCCATGGTTTACGTGGACTTCTGGCGCCGCGGGAGGCTTATTCTAAAAATGACCGCCGACCGCGGAACGTTGACCGCCTAGTCTAAACTTTTCGGTCTGCTGTCCGTGGTCCGCCGTCAGTATTTTTTGTTGACTGGTTTTTGTTCCCTATGATACAATTTCGCCCGCTATGAGCCAAACTAGCGATCCTTCAAAAAGCCCTATTCAACAGGTATTTGGCCTGAGAACCGTTGCCCTTGGCGGCGAGATCGGTTGCCTGACCCTGATCATTGTATTGGGGGCTGTTTTTGGGGGATTGTGGCTCGATCGGACTTTGGGAACTGAAAAACCGATCATTACAATTTTGCTCGTTTTAATTTCGGCACCGTTGGCACTCACCTTGACATACTTTCGGGCGATGCGGGCGGTGAAGGATATTCAAGCTCAGTCTTCTACAGAAGACGAGGCTGATTCTAATCAAAAGGAGGAAGAGACCGTTGAGTGACGAAGTTCAAAAAGAAAAACGGTTTGGTTTCAAACGTTGGATCATTCTTGGTCTAGTAGCTATAGGTATTTATGCTTCTTATATGGGAGCGACATATCTACAGCCAATAACCCCGGTGGTGATTTTGCCTGCCGAGCCTACGGGTCTTTATATAGGTAATTTCCAAATCACCAATACAATTTTAGCAACCTTGTTGACAGATGTTGTATTGCTGCTCATGGCATTTGGCGCATGGCGTTTCTCTCGCAAGGGAAGCTTGGTTCCTGCTGGCTTCTACAATGCCTTTGAGGCTATTGTCGAATTTCTGTGGACATCGGTCGAGGGATCCGCTGGGAAAAAATGGGGTAAGCGTATCTTCCCTGTTGTTGCCACAATTTTCTTGCTGGTTCTGACTGCCAATATGGTTAAGCTGGTCCCAGGCTTCGAATCCATAGGCCAGTTGAAAGAAATGCATCTCCCTGGTACCGCATATGAGCCCGCTCATCTCTTTGACATTGGCACTTTGGGTGTCTATTCCTTAGACGCAGGCAAACCTCATGAGATTACTGCCAGTCACGCTGATGAAGAACTAGGCCATGGCGAGGAGGCTGCCGTAAAAGAGGAAGAGTCTCATGGTGATAACCCTGGAAGTTCGGATTTGTGTCATTACTGTGAGGTGGTACCATTCTTGCGAGGCTCAGCCACGGATCTAAATTTCCCCTTTGCATTGGCGATCATCGCAGTTGTGATGACCCAGGTATATGGTGTTTGGGCCCAAGGTGGCGGCTATTTCTCGAAATTTGTACCGCTCAAGAAGCTGATCAGTGGAGGTCTTTTCGGCCTGATTGATTTTGCAGTTGGTTTTCTTGAGATCATTCTTGAATTTGCCAAGATCCTTTCGTTTGGCTTCCGGTTGTTTGGGAATATTTTCGCTGGTGCGCTGCTACTTTCGATTATTGGCGTGCTCGTGCCAGTGCTTTTACCGCCTGGTTTGTATCTCTTTGAAATATTCTTTGGAGCAATTCAGGCTTATGTGTTCTTCTTGCTTGCTACTGTATTCATCAGTGGCGCATTGGAGAGCCATCACTAATTTGATATTGGATAATCGTTGTTCTCCTAGAATTCCGTGGTAATGTCCCGATTTTGGGGGTGTGGGCGTGCGGAGCACGCCCACACCCCCAAAATCGAACCTCTTTCCCGGTGTATTCTAGAGAGCCAGAAAAAAACTATATTTCGGAGGAACTAATGGAATACAATGAATTTTTCGTCAATGGTATGAGATTGCTAGGTGCTGGTATGGCCATGTTAGGCGCTATCGGCGCTGGAGTTGGTGTTGGTATTGCCGCATCTGGTGGTGTGCAAGCAATGGGCCGCAACCCAGACGCTGCTCCTATCATCCAGACCAATATGATCTTGGGTATGGCCTTCGCTGAAGCGGTTGCTATTTATGCCCTCGCTGTGGCGCTGATCATCGTCTTCGCTGCATAATACAGGAGCGCTAAATGGATAAATTAGGTGTAAATCTAGGATTTCTCATATTCCAAATCCTGAACTTCGCCATCGTTGCTATCTTGCTTTATGCCTGGGCTTACAAGCCCATTGTCAAGATGCTCGAAGAGCGCAAGAACAAGATTGCTCAGGGTCACGAAGATGCGCGTGTTGCCGCAGAAGCTCGTGAAAACGCTGAAGCGGAGGCTAACAAGATTTTGTCTGAAGCTCAGGCTGAAGCAAACAAGATTGTGCAAGATGCCACCTCACGCGCCGATAAAGTTGGTGGTGAGGTCAAAGCCGAAGCAGAAGCTGAAGCCGACAAGATGCGTGATGAAGCCATGGCTGAAGCAGCAGTTGAACGAGATCGAATGCTGGCAGATATGCGCGGCCAAATTGCATCACTGGCCATTGCTGCAGCACAAAAATTGATTGGCGAATCCATGGACGAGAAGCGTCAGCACGCTTTGATTAACGAGTTCTTCTCCGGTGTCAAAGATGGCAAGGTGACTGTCCTGGAAGGTGAAGGCCTTTCTGGCGCTTCTGCCGAAGTTACCAGTGCAGTTCCTCTCACCGATAAGGAACAAGGTCAGATTAAGAAAGATGTGCTTGCCAAAGTTGGCGATCAAGCAACTGTCACATTCCGTGTTGATCCTTCGATCCTCGGTGGATTGGTCCTGCGTGTTGGCGACAAAGTTTTAGATAGCTCAGTCGCTGGCCAGCTCGAAGACCTGCGTCAAAATTTAGGTTAACTTCAATAGACGCTGATTGACAGTTGGAGTCCCTACTGTCGATGAAATATTTGCAATTTCAACGCCCAAAGGTGTTTCTTTGGGCGTTCTTGTTGTAAACTTCTAGAAAATACTCCCAACGAACGAATAATTGAAATGTCAATTACGCCAAAAAATATCCAACTTTCTACTCTCCTAAAACAAATACCAGGTATCCAAATTCCACCAGGTGATAACGTTCTGGTTTCAGACATCGTTCACGATTCGCGCAAAGTATCGCCTGGTGCTGTTTTCGTCGCTGTGCCAGGAATAAATGTTGATGGACATCAATATATCCCAGATGCCATTGAGAGAGGGGCTGTCGCAGTGGTTGGGACACAAGAACTCAAGGATATCGGTGTGCCTTATGTGCGCGTGGATCACGCACCCAAGGCGTTAGCGATGCTATCCGCCGCATTCTATGATTTCCCAGCCCGAAAAATGACCGTGATTGGCGTAACCGGCACAGATGGCAAGACAACTACCTCGAATTTTATTTTCCAAATCTTGATAGCTGCCGGGTTGAAGGTTGGTATGATCTCAACAGTCAATGCTGTGATTGGCGACCAAACTGCCGATACCGGCTTCCATGTCACAACACCCGAGGCACCAGATGTGCAGCGATATCTTGCCCAAATGGTCGAGGCTGGAGTGACACATGTTGTGCTGGAAGCGACATCTCATGGGTTAGCCCAGGATCGAGTAGCTGAATGTGAATTTGATATTGGAGCGGTGACCAACATCACCCATGAGCACCTTGATTATCATGGCTCGTATGATGCTTATCGAGAAGCCAAAGGGTTGCTCTTTGCTTCTTTGAGTCAAACCCATACCAAACCTCATGGGAATATCCGCCTATCAGTGCTAAATCGCGACGACCAATCTTATGCGTATTTGGACTCCTTATCCGGTGATCCAATCCATCAAATTAGTTATGGATCGAGTCCGGAGGCAGATATGCGCGTCGAGAACGTCACGCACCTTCCCAGAGGATTGAAATTCAATGTATCGGGTTTAGATCATCCCATGGATGTGGAAACTCGACTTTTGGGCAGCTATAATGTCTCGAACATTCTGGCAGCCTTAGGGGTGACCGTGGTAGGTTTAGGGGTCGATCCAGATGCGGCTCGCGCTGGGATTGCTGCTTTAGAGGGGATTCCAGGCCGCATGGAACCCATCGATATGGGTCAAAGCTATCTGGCAATCGTCGACTTTGCACACACACCCAATGCTTTGAAAAGGGCACTTGAAGCGGCTCGCCCGATGACAAAAGGGAAGGTAATAGCGGTATTTGGCTCTGCAGGGTTGCGTGATCGAGAGAAACGGCGTCTAATGGCAGAAATCTCCGCAGAGTTAGCGGACTTGACAGTGCTCACTGCTGAGGATCCACGCACGGAATCTTTAGATGAAATACTGGCTGAGATGGCGGTTGGAGCAGAGTCTAAAGGTGGTGTAGAAGGAGAAACCTTTTGGCGCGTCCCTGATCGTGGTGATGCAATCCGATATGCGCTTAACTTGGCCCAACCCGGTGATGTTGTCATGGCTTGTGGAAAAGGGCATGAGCAATCTATGTGTTTTGGAGAAATCGAATATCCTTGGGATGATCGCATTGCCATGCGAGCGGCGCTGAGTGAATACTTAGGGACTGCGGGTCCAGATATGCCAAAGCTGCCAACTTCAGCTTAAAATAGCCGATTCAGCTCACTAACCTTCGAACAGGAGTTCGGACAATGCCAGATAATAAATAGTTTCAGTCTGTCATTGCGAGCGCGTCGCAGATGGGCCTACGGCCAGCGTGGCAATCTCAAACTTACTCGGAGATTGCTCACCTGCACTTGACACCGCAGGTGCAAGTGTCACCCCTTGCAGGGACTCGCAATGACACTATCTTCGATCTATTATCCGAACATGAGAACTCATCCTTGACAGGCCATTGGCTTTGAAATACGATACTTGCGGACAGTCCGATATGTTGAAGATTTTCTTTCCAGGATTAGGAGTTTGAGATGAAAATAAACCGAATGATCCGAAAACCAATAATTCTAGTTGTCCTGCTATCGACCTTGCTCGTTGCTACATTACCTCAAGAGGTTGTTTTTGCCGAAGATGTAGTTAGATTAACGATTATTAATTACAGTGATAGAGATATCTGGTTAAAGTTGGAAGGCCCTAAATCTGTCTATAATTTGCATGTTCCGCCCGGAGAAACCAGGGCTTACACGCCTTTAAGGGGTGAATATTATTATATTTATTACGCTTGTGGTACGTGGGTAAAAGGTATTCTTGATTTGAGCAGCCAAAAAATATTTGAAGTGCCTAATTGTGGATTTGAACTAGAAACTCATCCGGATCATCCCAGATACCTTGATGGGGGTGAAATCCTAAAACTGGTGAATGTTACCTTTGAGAATGAAACTGGTGCCTACGCTCTGGCAATCCTCAATGGGCCGAGTGTTTTTGTGTTTTCATTTAATGATGGTCAAGAGAGAGAATTCACCATCCCTAAAGGGGATTACAGTATGACCGTGTATGGTTGCGGCGGGCATTATAACACCGCCTTTTTTGCAAATTTCTTCAATGTGAAGAAGTTGGTTTGTCCCTGAGCCTTATTCCAAACTTTTTGATATTAGAACTCCCCAGACTGAAAAGGCCTGGGGAGTTCTTTGTTTGCAAATCCAAGGGGGTATAATTGATTATCCATCATTGTGTAAGGAAATCGATTGTATAGGGGGCGATTTCCGTAGTAAACCGTGTTGTCCCTATGATGACCAGGATGACAGACTTGCCTTCTTCGGGAATATCCAAGGGGATATCGGCAATGTTATTGACACCCACCGGGATATAATCAACGGTCGTATTGTCACCTTCCACTGTGATTAGTGCCAGACGGAAGGTTTGCGGTAAAACATTTTTGATGCGTGCCCAGCCGTTTGATTCCCAGCCTCCATCGTCCTCTTCAAAGTCTGTGAAATAACCAATTTCAGGAATTTCGATATCATCAACTAACATACCATCATTGTGCAGGGCCAGATCAGTGATGTATTCAAACCGAATTTGAACTATGCTCCCTGCAAATTTAGAAATATCTACACTTTCTTGAACCCACGCTGAGCTGCGCGTTTTTCCAGTATATGCCCAGCCGTAGTTGCTGCCATTGGGGTTGTCATCTGTCATTGAAGGAGTAGTCAGCATTTCCCAATTTTCGCCATCCAGTGAAGCCACCAGATATAGATAATCGAAATTTTTCTCAATGTCGTACCAGGTCCAATAATTGAACGTCAGTGGCCCTTCGACACCCGTGAAATCGAATTCTTGGGTCAGGGTTGTATCGGATGAGTCACCCTGATTTGACCAATAAGCATATTCGCCAGAGTAAGGATCTCCAGCGACGAGTTTGTTTTCAACTGCACCTTCGAAGTGCAGAGAATACTGACCTGGGCAAAGCACGCGAATATAGTCCACACCATATTGATGGACTTCGTATTCTTGGGGGCCTGCTTCGCAGTTGCGAATCAACTCAGTTTGTTTGGTTTGGAAAGATTCTTTATAGGTGTAATAGTCGAAACGTCCATCAGCGACATTTTCATCTCTGATGAAATTGGTGACTCCCCAGTCCAACACCAGATCATCCGCGGTCATGAGTTCGCCGGATAGGGGATCTAAGGAGTTCATTTCTGAAAGTACTGAATCGACGCTGGTTAAACCATTTTCGGGATGTGCGGCCAAAGCTTGAGTTACTTCCTTCCCTAAGCGATCCAACAAATAGGCAAAAAAGAGGAAGGAGTTTCCATAGTGTTTGAAGTTTTCATCCGAATCGCTGGTCCAGGTGTTTAGCTGGGTATCTGGATCGGATGCATATGTTTGTACGGATCCGCCAATGGGGTAATTGTTGATTAATTGAGCAACCTCAGCAAAGCCTTCATTGACCCATACGTTTTCATTGCGGTCATGATACCAGTGGATCATATGCTGGAATTCATGCGCTAGAACGCTCCACGTGAATTCGTCGGCCATTTCTACGTTGTCGATATTGAGCACGAACATTTCGTGGCCGTTAGAGAAATCGTGTGCCAGCGGATGCATTTCGTCTGCGGAGGAAAAGTATCCCGCGGTATAAATGCCCA
Source organism: uncultured Anaerolineales bacterium (assembly GCA_964419495.1). GTDB lineage: Bacteria > Chloroflexota > Anaerolineae > Anaerolineales > UBA11858 > NIOZ-UU35. The sequence goes on along the minus strand of CAYQQX010000033.1, from coordinate 18,209 downwards.
CTCGCCTGGCAAAAACAATGTAGATATGTTCATCGTTATCGATGCCAGGTGTCCATTCGCTGCCGAAAAAACGTCGAGTTACGGGATAGATTTTGTTTTCGAATTTGTTGGCTAATAATTCGAGATCAGCGGGATCAAATTCAGCAGTGTCATCAACCCAAAAGTATGCGTGTTCGGTGACATAGTGTAGTGTTGCTTCGACTTGAACATGCTCATCGGTGTAGTCCGAAATCCAAAATGTGTCCTTTGTGCCAACTGGTAGAGGCTCTGCGGGGCCTTCAATGGGGGGGAGTTCCCCAATCCCTTTCAGGCGTTGAGCTAAATCGTCAGGATTGTTGATCGGCACAACGATTTTGGCTAACTTGTCTAGTGTTTCTGTATCAACGAAAATAGGTGTGACAGTTGGCGTTGGTTCAACTGTTGACGTAGCCGATGGAATTTCCGTTGGTACTGTTGTGGGAACTGGTGTGTTTGTAGGTACGGCTGTGGCGGGTGACTCTGTTGGCGAATCTGGTGCTTTTTGTGACTGTGCACAGGCTGCCAAAATAACCATGCTAAGGGCGAAAACCAATAATATTTTGTAAATCTTCATCTTTGCTCCTTTGGTAGAAAGATAGGCTATTTTACCTTAAACAAAAAACGCCAAGATAATATGCTCTTGGCATTTTCTAAGTCGGGATGGAGGGATTTGAACCCACGACCTCGCCGACCCGAACGGCGCGCGCTAGCCGGACTGCGCCACATCCCGAACGTGCTGCGTGATTATATCTTACCCATTTTTCTTTGGCAAGGTGCTCGAGTGGGTACTGTTCGATGGTATAATTTTTCTCCAAATTTAGATATCAATAAGTAATAGGAGCGAGAATGTCTGGTCATTCAAAATGGTCAACCATTAAGCATAAAAAAGCCGCAACAGATGCCAAGCGAGGTAAAATTTTTACCCGATTGGCCAGGGAAATCGTTGTCGCTGCCCGAAAAGGGGGCGGGGACCCTGAAATGAACACGGCTTTGGCTTTAGCCATTTCACGCGCCAAAGCAGCCAATATGCCCAAAGACAATATTGAGCGCGCTGTCAAAAAAGGTACTGGTGAAGATAAGAGCGGCGAAACATTTGAAGAAGTTACCTATGAGGGGTATGCTCCCAATGGGGTCGCCCTGATGATCGAATGTGCCACCGATAACCGCCGTCGTACTGTGGCTGATTTGCGCCACGTACTCACCAGCAGTGGTGGAAGCCTGGGAGAAGGCGGATCTGTGGCCTGGCAGTTTACCCAATCGGCTTATTTTGTCCTCCCAGCCGAAGGTTTGGATGAAGAAGAAGTGTTTGAATTGGCTGTAATGGGCGGAGCTGATGATGTGGTTGAAGATGGCGGCATTATCGAGATCATTGGTGAGATTTCATCATTTAAGTCGATTCATGATCAACTGGTTGGTGCCGGTGTTCAGACCAGCGATGCCGGTCTACGCATGATCCCCAACCAGGAAATGGATTTGGCCGTTGACGAAACTGTCAAAGTGATGAAAGTTATCGAGCGCTTGGAAGATTTGGATGATGTTCAGAATGTATATTCAAATTTGAATATCACCGACGAGGCCTTGGCGCAATTCGGAGATTGATAACTTGATATGTTAGTCCTTGGGATTGATCCTGGAACAGCGATCACGGGTTATGGGTTGGTTCGCGAGGACAATGGGGGGAATCTCTCTGCTGTGGAGTTTGGGGTGATTCGGACTCCCTCAGAAGATGCTATGCCTCAACGTCTGCGTCAAATATACGCGCAACTTCAAGAGATTATTTCTCTCCACCAGCCTGATGCAGGCTCAGTGGAGAAGCTGTTTTTCCAAAGCAATGTAAAAACAGCCATTAGTGTTGGTCAGGCCAGAGGTGTAACACTGCTTGCTTTGGCTGAAAAAGAAATCCCCATTGCCGAATACAACCCCATGGAAATCAAACAAGCCGTAGTGGGGTACGGCAGCGCTGACAAACATCAGGTACAACATATGATTCGGGCCTTGCTCAATCTTGAAGATATTCCTAAGCCTGATGATGCTGCAGATGCTCTGGCCGTGGCTATTTGTCATTTACACAGCTATCGGATGAGTAATCTTTAATAGCGAGGTGTCATAATGGACCAAACCCAACTTTTCCTACGATTTGGTACCGCAATTGCCATAGGTTTCATGATTGGACTCCAGCGAGAGTTTGCGCAGCGAAAAAAGAAACTTGTAACTGCTGGTGAGCGCACTTTTGCTTTACTAGCTCTTGCTGGAGCGCTGGGGGCTATGATCGCAGACACCATTGGATCGCCTTTCGTATTTGTTGTAGTAGTTCTTTTGCTTGGAATATTTACCGCAGTGGGTTATTTTGTCGATGCCTGGCGAGGTCATGCAGGGCTGACCACTGAAGTCGCCATGATGGTGACGATCTTGATTGGTGCATTATGTTATTGGGGGGAACTTGCATTGGCTGTTGCAGTTGGAATTGCCACGACCGTTTTGCTTTCGCTAAAAGTTGAAACAGATAGGTTGGTTCGGGCACTAACCCGAGAAGATATTTTCGCCGCGCTTCAATTCGCAGTGATCACGGCCATTGTCTTGCCAGTGCTGCCGAACGAAAGTTTTCTGCCCCCCCCTTTCGACGTCCTCAACCCCTTCAAGATTTGGCTTATGGTGGTCTTTATTTCTGGGATCAGCTTCGTGGGATACGTGGCGATCAAGGTGATCGGCACAGAACAAGGCATTGGTTTGACAGGATTTTTAGGCGGCATGGTTTCCAGCACCGCGGTAACACTAAGTTTCTCAGAGCGCAGCAACCGCCAGCCCGAATTAGCTAAGCCCTTTGCTTTAGCGATCATGACTGCCTGGACGGTGATGTTTACTCGAGTGCTCATCGAAGTTGGGGTTTTGAATAGACCCCTCTTAGGTGTAGTTTGGTTACCGCTCGTAGCTGCGGGAGGCATAGGGCTCTTATATGGACTGTATTTATTCTTCTCTCAGCGATCTGCAGATAGAGGGGATGTGAAATTTTCCAACCCATTTGATCTGGGTTCGGCAATCAAATTTGGTTTACTTTATGGCGTTGTGCTCTTAATCTCACGCGCAGCCCAATTGTATTTTGGCGATACTGGAATTATCATTTCTAGTATTCTGTCGGGGGCTGCTGATGTAGATGCCATAACTCTCTCGATGGCGGAATTGAGTAATTCCGGCAGTCTCGAAATGAACACCGCCGCGCGTGCCATAGTTGTTGCGACAATGTCTAACACATTGGTGAAGGGCGGCATTGCAATCATGGGCGGTTCAAAGGTGCTTCGGAGAGCCTTACTTCCTGGGATCATCCTGATTGTCGCAGTGGGCGTAGGGTTAACCTTTCTTCTTTAAGAAATTGGAGTATTTTCATGATCGCAAATCTAACCGGACGAGTGACGGATATCAGATCCGATCAAGTAATCATCGACATTGGCAATGTGGGATTGTTTGTCTTTGTCCCCGAGACTCTGCGTCAGACTTTGCGAACGGGGGAAACAGTTTCTTTACACACATATCTGGCAGTCCGAGAAGATTCATTGACTTTATATGGATTTTCTTCAGCAGAGGAAAGAGAATATTTTATATTGTTGATTGGAGTCAATGGCGTTGGCCCACGCATTGCCTTAGCAACTTTATCCGCACTTAATCCAGCAGCCATCCGAAGAGCAGTTGTTTCAGAGCAGCCTGAAGTTCTGACTCGCGTCCCTGGGATTGGCACCAAGTCGGCCCAGAGGATATTGCTGCACCTGCAAGGCAAAATTGAAGCGCCCAGAGAACTGGAAGCCATCGCAGACTTCGCCGATGCAGATACCCAGGTTGTCGAAGCCTTGGTTGCTTTAGGGTATAGTGTTGTCGAAGCTCAGGCCGCGGTGCAAAGTATTCCCAAAGATGCCTCAGACGATGTTGAAGATCGAATCCGATTGGCTTTACAGTATTTTACATAATTTTACTCAAGCTCTGTCTTACTGAGTGCCGATGCCAAAGGCTGGCGCGAAGAATCCTAAAATTGGAGAAACATTTTGTCGGTAAAAGGAAAAATTACATTTATTGGCCCGGGGGTGATGGCGGAAGCGATGATCGCTGGAATAATTCGTCATCGAGTCTCGCTACCAGAACAGATAATTGCCTCAGGAACGCGCCCAAATCACATGCAAGATTTGGAGAAGCGCTACGGTATTTCTGCGACCATCGAAAATGTCGATGCCGTTGAACACGCGGATGTTGTCATTCTGTCTGTCAAGCCGCAGCATTTAAAAACCATTCTGCCTGAACTCTGTGGCAAAATAAAACCTTCTTCATTGGTGCTGTCAATCATAGCTGGTGCAACTTTGGATCAAATTTGCGGAGAGTTGGATCACAAACATGTCATCCGATCCATGCCCAACACTCCAGCACAAATTGGTGAAGGTATTACTGTTTGGACGGCTGCTCATGACGTGTCAGAAGAGCATAAAGAAATCGCACAAAAAATCCTCGGGGCCTTGGGCGATGAGATTTACCTCGAAGAAGAGTATTACCTGGATATGGCCACTGCTCTCTCTGGGACTGGACCGGCGTACGTCTTTATGTTTATGGAGGCTATGGTCGATGCGGGCGTGCATTTAGGATTTCCCCGGCGAATTGCTGAAAAATTGGTTGCCAAAACCTTGCGTGGATCGGTGGATTATTATCAGCAAGATGAAAACCCCGTTCACCTGGCGCGATTGCGAAACCAGGTTACTTCTCCCGGTGGGACATCGGCTGCTGCCCTCTATTATCTCGAAAAAGCAGGGTTCCGCACTGCTATTTCACGCGCTATCTGGGCAGCCTATGAGCGCTCACTGGCATTAGGCAAAGGTTCGGATGCGCAAGCCCCGAATGACGCCTAATTTTGCTGTACATGCTCCGGGTTTCAGACAAAAATAGAGTGGAAATAAGAGACGCTTATACATATTTCATTGCTGCGCTTACGATCAAAAACTAGACAATATATGCTCTTTCAGGTATCATTTGGCAGCTTGTTTTCAGGCAAAAATTGGAACAAGCCGCTATACTGTTATTAAGGACCATTCATGGTTGCAACCATCAAATTGTTGAAGGAACTTACAGAAGCTCATGGTGTGCCCGGATATGAAGCCCCTGTCCGGGCCGTTTTACGGAAGCATCTTGAGCCTTTGGGGGAATTGTCTCAAGACAAATCTGGAAACCTAATTTGCGAAAAACAAGGCAGTGCAGAAAGCCCACGCGTTATGTTGGCTGGGCACATGGACGAAATTGGCTTTATGGTAAAGCACATCACCAAGCAGGGTTTTCTTAAATTTTTGCCCCTTGGTGGTTGGTTCGACCAAATATTACTCGGTCAGCGAATTGTAATCAAAACTCGCAAGGGCGATGTGATCGGCGTGATTGGTGCCAAGCCCCCACACATGCTATCTGCTGAAGACCGCACAAAGGTTGTCAAGAAGAAAGACATGTACATCGACATCGGTGCAACGAGTTCAGAAGAGGTGGAGGAGATTGGTGTCCGGGTCGGTGATCCGGTCATCCCGCGCGCTGACTTTGTGACCCTGGCCAATGGCGATACCTTTATGTCGAAAGCATTCGACGATCGCGTGGGAACGGCGTTGATCATCTCAGCATTGGATCAGCTTCAGGAACAGGATCATCCTAACACTGTGGTTGGAGCAGCCACTGTTCAAGAGGAGATCGGCCTTCGCGGTGCAAAGACCAGCGCTTGGGCCGCGGATCCGGACGTTGCCATTATCCTTGAGATCGATATCGCAGGTGATGTGCCTGGTATCAAACCGGAAGAGTCATCCATAAAATTGGGTGCTGGCCCCTCGGTTCTGATCTATGATGCCAGAATGATCCCCAATTTGAAGCTGCGCGATTTTGTTATCGACACAGCCGAAGAGTTGGAAATTCCTATTCAATTATCCTATGTCGAAGGGGGTGCCACCGATGGTGGCATGATTCATATTCATAAGACGGGCGTGCCTACCGTAGTGCTTTCGGTGCCATCTCGTCATATCCACTCAGATAGTTCAATCATTCACCACAGTGATTACAAAAATGCTGTGGAATTGTTGGTCGCACTCATCAAACGCATGGATGCGGCTACTGTGAACGAATTTACGCAATAATATTATTTGCCCGGAGGTAAAATGTCTGATCTGATTAAACAAATCACCACAGACCTTCAGCAACAAATTGAAAGTTTCCAGCCGGATCTTGAGATCCGTGATATCGGTACAGTACTGGAAGCAGGTGATGGTATCGCTCGCGCCACTGGTTTGTCAGAGGTTCGGTCCCAAGAGTTGGTGCAGTTCGAAAATGGCGTTATGGGGATTGCCTTCAACCTGGAAAAGGACACCGTGGGTATCATCATTATGGGTGATTACCAGGGTGTGCGTGAAGGCATGGCTGTGCGCTCTACTGGCCGAATTGCTTCGGTGCCCGTTGGAGATGGCCTGGTTGGACGCGTGGTCAACGCCCTGGGCCAACCTATTGATGGCAAGGGTCCAATTAATTTTGATGGGTATCGTCCCATCGAGCGCATCGCTCCCGGTGTAGTACAGCGCCAGGACGTGGACACCCCCGTTCAGACGGGTATCAAAGCCATCGATTCAATGATCCCCATTGGTCGTGGTCAGCGTGAGTTGATCATCGGTGACCGTCAGACGGGGAAGACGGCAATCGCCATCGATTCGATCATCAACCAGAAAGGAAAAGATCTGGTTTGTATTTATGTCGCCATAGGCCAAAAGAAGGCCGCTATTGCCCGCACTGTTGCCACGCTAGAGCGGTTTGGGGCCATGGACAACACGATCGTAGTTGTCGCATCGGCTGAAGAGCCTGCTGCCTTGCAGTACATCGCTCCTTATGCTGGTTGTGCCATGGGTGAGGAGTTCATGGAGACTGGTCGCGATGCTTTGGTGATCTACGATGATCTTTCCAAACATGCCTGGGCTTATCGACAGGTTTCGCTGCTGCTGCGACGTCCACCTGGACGAGAGGCTTATCCTGGTGACTTGTTCTACCTGCACTCGCGTTTGCTCGAACGTGCTGCCCGATTGGCCGATGCTTTTGTCATCGTTTCTAAAGATTTTTCCGATGCTTTGGCCGCGGAGTCCGATGCCGTCGATGGAATGATGTATGATGGCCCTCTGTCTAAACACGATGCAGATGAAGCCCGTAAAGCCATGGACAAAGCCGATGACTTTAAAGTTGTCAAAGTCAAAGGCAGCGGTGGTTCCTTGACGGCCTTGCCGATCATTGAAACTTTGTTGGGCGATGTTTCTGCATATGTGCCCACAAATGTTATTTCTATCACCGATGGGCAGATTTATCTGGAAAACAATCTCTTCTACGCCGGTATTCGACCAGCCGTAAACGTGGGTCTTTCGGTTTCTCGTGTGGGTGGTGATGCCCAGACTAAAGCAATGAAGCAGGTCGCAGGTCGTTTGCGCCTCGATATGGCTGCTTTCCGTGAGTTGGCCGCATTCGCCCAGTTTGGTTCTGATCTAGATACTGCGACTCAGGCTCGTCTAAATCGTGGTCAGCGCTTGCAGGAAATTCTCAAGCAACCGCAATATGAACCTATCTCACTGGCAAATCAAGTGATGACAATATATGCTGGCACCAATGGTTATGCAGATGAAGTTCCCCTTGATCGTGTGCCCGAATGGGAAGATGGGCTAACTCGCTATATGGAGAGTTCTCATCCTGATGTTGGGCGCGCCATTGCTGAACAAGGTCGCCTGACCGATGAAACCGAAGAAAAATTAAACGCTGCGCTGGAAAGTTTCCGCTCAACGTGGATGTAATTCGGAAATCAAATCGTCATTTAGATTAGTTGACTAATTATGGCAAATGCTCGCGAAGTACTCTTACGCATAAAAAGTGTCAAAAACATTGCCCAGGTAACCAAGGCTCTGCAGGCCGTCAGTGCCAGCAAAGTTCAGAAGGCTATGCAGGCGATGTATCGAACCCGCCCTTATGCAACTAAGGCTTGGCAAGTGCTTACTCATATCGCGGCTCAACCAGGACGGAAGACCTTGCATCCCTTATTGGTTGAACGTGATCGAGTTGACAATACCCTGGTAGTGTTGATCAGCGGTGATCGTGGTTTGGCTGGCGCATATAATGCCAATATCGTCCGCTTTGTTCTCAAACAATTCGGTGACTACGAGGCGCCAGTGCGCTATATCACCATAGGCCGCAAAGGCCGCGATATGATGATTCGACGCCGTCAAGATATTCTGGCCGAATTTAGTGATCTTCCCGCTGCTCCAGCGTTTGAAGATGTATCTGCAATAGGGCGCATGGCTGTTGAAGAATTTTTGACTGAAAAGGTTGACGAAGTCTATTTGGTTTATACAGACTTTTTCAACATGGTCAAACAGGTTCCTACGGTCAAGAAATTGCTGCCTTTAGAAATTGAGGCAGGTGGACGTGTTCAGGATTTTGAAAGGATTCATCATGGCCCTGAAGCGGCCTATATCTATGAGCCTGGGCAAGAAGAAATATTGGATGAAATTATCCCTCGCTTCACAGCCCTGCAGGTTTACCAGGCTGTGATGGAATCGTTGGCCAGTGAGCATGCTGCCCGAATGGTAGCGATGAAGAACGCTACTGAGAATGCCACTGAACTTAGCGCGGCTTTGCAGCTTGAATACAATAAAGCTCGCCAGGCAACGATTACGGGCGAGATGTTAGATATTGCCGGCGGCGCAGAAGCCCTGGCACAAAGTTATTAAACAGTTTACAGTGATCAGTAAACAGTAACCAGTGTACTTCCAATAGATATCTGAATACTGGCCACTGGTTACTGAACACTGACAAGATGGAGGTACGCATGGCACAGGCTAAAGGCCGAATTATCCAAATCCAAGGTGGTGTTGTGGATGTAGAGTTCCCAGCAGGCGAACTCCCCGATATTTTTGAAGCATTGGAAATCCCCCAAAACGGAGATGCTCCACAGGTATTAGAAGTGCAGAAACACCTGGGAGACAATTGGGTTCGTTGTGTTGCAATGGACACGACCGAAGGTCTCCAAAGAGGCGTTGACGTTTATGGAACCGGAGCCCCAATCCAGGTTCCAGTTGGTGAGGCTACCTTAGGGCGTGTTTTCAACGTTTTGGGACGTCCCGTTGATGCATTGGGTGAAGTCGATTCCGATCTTTACTACCCCATCCACCGTCCCGCACCCCCCTTTGAAGACCAGTCCACCCGTGTAGAAGTTTTCGAAACTGGCGTCAAAGTGATTGACTTGATTGCCCCCTTCACTAAAGGTGGTAAAACAGGCATCTTTGGTGGTGCTGGCGTGGGTAAGACGGTTATCATCATGGAGCTGATTCGTTCTGTTGCAATGGAGCATGAAGGTAACTCCGTTTTCGCCGGAGTGGGTGAGCGCACCCGTGAAGGCACCCAGCTCTACCGAGAAATGATTGAGTCTGGTGTTATGAAAGACACCGTCATGGTTTACGGCCAGATGAACGAGCCTCCCGGAGTGCGTTTGCGCGTCGCACTGAGTGCTCTCTCCATGGCTGAGTATTTCCGTGATCAGGGCCGTGATGTACTTTTGTTCATTGATAATATCTTCCGTTTCAGTATGTCTGGTTCGGAAGTTTCCGCATTGTTGGGTCGTATGCCCTCGGCAGTGGGTTATCAGCCCACATTGGCCACAGAAATGGGTGAACTTCAAGAACGGATTACCTCCACTCGCAAAGGGTCAATCACTTCCATGCAGGCTGTTTACGTCCCTGCTGACGATTACTCAGATCCTGCTCCAGTGGCAACCTTCACTCACCTGGATGCAACCATTGCTCTGGAGCGCTCCATCGTTGAGAAGGGCATTTACCCCGCTGTGGATCCTCTAGCTTCAAACTCCCGTATTCTTGATCCGTTGATCGTTGGTGAAGAACACTATCGCACTGCACGTGAGGTGCAGCAAGTGTTGCAGCGTTACAAAGATTTGCAAGACATCATCGCAATTTTGGGTATCGATGAATTGAGTGAGGACGACAAATTAATCGTTTCTCGTGCCCGTAAGGTCGAGCGTTTCTTCTCCCAGCCTTTCTATGTTGCTCAACAGTTCACCAATATCGATGGTAAGTACGTTCCTATCCGTGAGACAGTACGTGGTTTCCGAGAGATTTTGGACGGTATGCACGATGACATCCCCGAAGATGCCTTCATGATGGCTGGAACCATCGACGATGTCGTTGAGGCTGCCAAAGAGTTAGTTTAATATGCCAATTCGATGTGAGATTGTTTCCCAAGATCGTTTGATCTACGAAGGCGATGCCGATACTGTGGTGCTGCCTGGTATAGATGGCGAAATGGGGATTCTTCCCAATCATGCTCCGTTGCTGTCAACTTTGGATTATGGTGTGGTCAGGGTTCGCTATCAAGGCGGCGAGGAAGCTTTTACCGTAGCAGGCGGTGTGGTTGAAGTTCAGCCAGACGTTGTGACAGTATTAGCTGACCGGGCTGAAAACGTGCGCGAGATCGATATTGCCCGTGCCGAAGATGCTCGAGAGCGCGCCGAACGCTACCTCGAAGAAGGGCCACCCCCAGACTCAGATGCCTTTTTGCGCATGGATGCAGCACTTCGTCGTTCCAGGCTTCGTCTGGACGCAGTGCGCCGCTACCGGGGTAGAGGTGGACGTCGTCCTGACGTACCTGCAGTGCTGGAAGATAACTAATACATGGCCGTTTTCTCGAAAGATTTGGGGATTGATTTAGGCACCATTCGGACGCGTATCTCCGAGGATGGTCAGGTCATTCTTCAGGAACCCACAGTTGTGGCGATTGCTGTTGATGAGCTGAAAATCGTGTCTCTTGGGCAGGAAGCTCAGGATATGTATGGGCGTGTTCCTGAATCCCTAGAGGTTGCCTACCCCCTACAGAACGGCGTCATCGCAGATTACGAGGTCACCGAGAAACTGTTGGAATACCTGATAAAAAAGGTCAGCAGCCCAATGCGTGTATTTCGACCTCGAGTAATGATGTCGGTTCCATATGGGGTAACCAGCGTCGAGCGACGCGCAGTTCATGAAGCTGCCTTAGAAGCCATCAAACGCGATGTTTTCCTGATCCAGCAACCCATGGCTGCTGCTTTGGGTGTCGATCTTCCCTTCCATACTCCGACAGGCAATATGATCATATGTTTGGGTGGTGGTGCCAGCCAGGCGGCCGTGTTAGCCATGTACGGCATCGTTTCGGCTGAAACCGTAAGGGTAGGTGGTTTACAGCTAGATGACGCCCTCATGACCTATATCCGCCGTAAGTACGGCATGATCATTGCTCAACCTACAGCTGAACGGATCAAGATCGAAATTGGGTCTGCTGTAATGCAAGATGAAGAGCAGAGCATTGAATTTCAGGGGCAAGATTCTGTGACAGGTTTACCTCGCCCACTGACCCTGACAACCGGAGAAGTTGTTGAAGCTTTTCAAGAGCCGTTGAGCCATATCGTTGAAGCTGCGCGGCGGGTTTTGGAAAAGACCCCCCCTGAATTGGTTTCAGATATTATTGACCGAGGTATTGCCCTTTGCGGAGGCGTTGCCTTATTACGTGGAATTGATAAATTGCTAACCAAAGAATTGGGTGTGCCAGCTTATTTGGTTGATAATCCTACTACCGCTGTTGCCGAGGGATCTTCGTTATCCTTACAGCCTGGGGTTTATGCTAAGATCAAGCGCAATTTACCCCCTGTGTAGAAAGATTATTCCAAAAAAATGAAAAGAGCTGGCATGCCAGCTCTTTTTTTGTACATGTTGTAAAAAGAGAACTTTATTTCAAATAATAGGACATTTTTTGCAGGTGGGTCGCTGGATCGATATATTCAACACGTACACCTTCAGGAACGATAATTTGAATAGGGGCATAATTGAGGATCGCTTTTATGCCTGCTTCAACAAGCAAGTCAGTGACATCTTGAGCGTGGTCAGCTGGGGTCGCAACCATAGCAACTTTAGTATTAGCTTCTTGGATGGCCTGGCTTAAATTTGCGAGATCTTGCACAATAAGAGCTCCGATTCGTTTACCAACTTTTTCGGAATCATTGTCGAAAATCATCGATGCTTCGAAGCCGCGATCTCGAAATCCCTGGTAGTGGGCCAGGGCGCTGCCTACATCTCCAGCACCGACAATGGCCACCTCCCATACGACATCCAAGTTCAAGATTCGGCGAAGTTGCTGACTAAGAAATTTTATGTTATATCCAGTACCTTGTTTACCAAACTCGCCAAATTGAGATAAATCTTTTCGGATTTGCGCTGCGGAAACCCCTAGACGCTCTCCCAACTCTTGGGAAGAAGTCACTCTTTGACCTTCTTGAGCCATTCGGTGGATAGCTCTGAGATAGATGGGCAATCGTCCGATAACAATGCCTGGAATATCATGCTTGGCCATATTTCCTGCTCCTCATTTTTTAAATTCGATATAACAATAATTGTCATGTGGAGTGGTTCACAATTGTGACAATTATAGCACAAGCAATCTTAAAAATACCCCCAATGGTATAATAATTCTCAATATAATCGAATTCAGAATCCCAATAATTATCTCAGGATTTATCTAAAATTATGTTTATTGACGAAATTAAGATTAGCGTACAATCCGGACGAGGTGGCGCGGGAATTGTTCATTTTAGAAGGGAAAAATTTGTCCCGATGGGTGGGCCAGATGGCGGGGACGGCGGCCGCGGGGGTGATGTTGTATTTACCGTCGAGCCGAGACTTAATACACTCTCATCTTTCCGCCGCAGAAACCAGTATGTGGCTCAAAATGGATTTAGGGGTGGCGGCAATAACAAATTTGGGAAATCCGGAGAGAACTTGGTGTTACAGGTTCCGCCTGGTACTTTAGTTTATGATGATGACACAGGAGAACTCTTGGGCGATCTCACGGAGACTGGACAAACTTTGATAGCATGTAAAGGTGGACGTGGTGGGCGCGGTAATTCTCGGTTTGCATCTTCAACGAATAAAGCCCCACGCATTGCAGAGAAGGGTGAACCGTCGACGGAACGAAACCTTCGACTAGAATTGAAACTCATTGCCGATGTGGGCCTGGTGGGTGTACCCAACGCAGGGAAATCAACCATGTTGGCATCTGTGACCAATGCCAAACCAAAGATCGCAGCTTATCCCTTTACAACCTTGCAACCCAACCTCGGTGTAGCGCAATTGGATGTTGAAACCACGCTGGTTCTAGCAGATATTCCTGGATTGATTGAAGGCGCGCATCAAGGGGTTGGGTTGGGCCACGAATTTCTACGTCATATCCAACGCACGCGCGTGTTGATACATTTGTTAGATGGATTGGCACTTGATCCATTGCTTGACTTCGCTCAGATCAACAGCGAACTGGCTTTGTTTGACCCTCAACTGGCGGAGAAGCCGCAGATCGTGGTTTTCAACAAGATGGATCTCAATGAAGTGCAGGAGCAGTGGCCTGATATTCAGGCTGAACTCGAGAAGCGCGGCTATGAAGCGTATTCAGTTTCTGCAGTCGCTGGTACGGGTGTACGTCAGGTGCTCTATCGAGCGCAGCAGCTATTGAACGAATTGCCCCCTGTGCCTGTGTTGACTTCCGATGAATTGCCTGTTTATCGACCAGAAAGCGACCCTCGAGAGTTTGAAGTGGAACGCATCCCCGAGGGTTTCCGTGTGCATGGAGAATCCATCGAACGCGCCGCAGCGATGACTTATTGGGAATATGGCCAGGCAAGGCGTCGTTTTCAGCGCATTCTCCAAGTATTAGGGATTGAAGATGCGTTGATCAAAGCGGGAGTGCAAGTAGGCGATTCTGTTTTTATCGGTGAATACGAATTGGAATGGGCGGAGTAGTCGTTTAGTCAATGGTCAGATTGTCCAATAGTCATCAGTCGGAGTATCTGACCAGCATTGCATCGAAGCGAAAAAGAATAATGACTACGAGACTAGAGACTATCAGACTATGCGACTAGGTATATTTGGCGGCACCTTCGACCCCCCTCATATCGCTCATTTGGCCTTGGCCGAATATGCACTCTCCCAACTAGATCTCGATCGAGTCCTCTGGGTCCTGACGTCAAATCCACCGCATAAACGGGGGCAGCCAATTTCACAGTTGGAACTTCGCCTTGAAATGCTTCAATCGGCAATTTCGGAAAAGGAAAAGTTTTTACTCTCGAGAGTGGATATTGATCGACCCCCTCCTCATTTTGCGTTAGACACAGTACGTTTAATACGGCGAGATTTTCCGACTGGTAAGTTGATTTATTTAATGGGGGGTGATTCTTTGCGTGATATTACCACCTGGCACAAACCAGCAGAATTTGTATCGGCTTGCGACTCGCTTGGGGTTGTGTATCGCCCGGGTGCTGAGATCAGACTTGAAGATTTGGAAACCATCATTCCGGGTATCACGCCCAAAGTACAATTTGTTGAAGCGCCCCTTCTTGAGATCTCTGCATCAGATATCCGCAAACGAATTCGTGAAGGACGCCCATTTATCAATTTGCTCCCTCCCACTGTTCATCAAATTATTCAAAATAAGAAACTTTACCGAGAGCAATGACCATACTTCTTGATGCGTTATTCATGGCTGTTGGGTTGGGCCATCTGATGGTGGATATTCTCAACGGCCATCGTTCTGTATTGCTAACATATCTGAGCGGACCGTTGGGTTTGAGCAATGCAAATTTGGGAATGATCAGCATGGTGTATACGGTTCTGGCATCTTTGCTGCAGCCCATCTTTGGATATCTGGTCGATCGACGTGGCCCCCGCTGGGTTGCTGCAGGAGGAGTGCTGTGGATGGCCTTATTTTATTCCTTGGCCATGATCACTCCTGGGTATCCAGCCATTTATCTTCTGATCATCGCCAGTATGGGTTCGGGTGCATTTCACCCCGCTGGAACCATGTTGGCGACACTGCAGGGGCGAAATCAACCACAGGGTAGGGAAATTACTTCTACAGCCTATTTCTTCTTTTTTGGGCAATTTGGTTTATTTGTGGGACCCATTGTGGCCGGAATATTGCTCGAGCGTTTTGATGTAATGGGTTTGCTGATCACAGCTTCCCTTGCATGGCCTGTGGGGATTTTTATTGCTCGAAAATTGCGTCAGTTTTCCATGATTCAGCACAACAATCCAACCCCTAATCCTGAACAATCTGCAACAACAGCACTCAAGTATAGCATCGGGGGATTGGCGTCTTTTGCCTTATTGGTTGCATTGCGCTCTTCGGCTGAATCCAATATGAATGTTTTCATGCCCAAGTACCTCAGCGATTTGGGTCAGAGCCCCACCCAGTATGGCTTTGTTACGGCATTGTTTATGGGCGGAGTGGCTTTTGGCAATCTGCTTGGAGGCCGTTTGGCGGATCAATATGGCAAGCGTCGCGTTGTGACGACAGCCTTATTGCTAGCCAGCATTCCGCTATTTATTATCCCTTTTGTGGGTTGGTCGCCTTGGCTTTATCTTTTGGTCCCCCTGGCTGGATCGTTGAGTGGAGCTTCACACAGCATCTTGGTTGTGATCGCACAGCGCATGTTCCCAGGCAGGATGGCATTAGCATCCGGACTCATTCTTGGGTTTATGTTTTCCAGCGGCGCTTTGGGAACCTGGGTGAGCGGCTATCTGGCAGATTTGTGGGGTTTCCCATTAGTGTTTCAGATGACTGCCGTTGGGATCATTGTCGCAGCAGTTCTGGCAAGCAGGTTGAAAGAGGATTATAGTGTCATGGCCGTAGGTCCGCCTTCGGCGTGAGCCCTCGCCAAAGGCGGGGCGAAGAGTTTCGCCTATCAGTCGGCATTCAATATTGTTTTCATCCATCTCAAAGATTCATTGCGCTTAATTTGTTCTCCAATTTCAAATACTTGAGCATCTAGATATGCCACAAAATCTTGTAGACAAGTGAATAGGGCGAGTTCCATTTCGACATCCAGTTCAACATTATCTTCCCACCACCAATTTTGAATTGTGAGGTGACGGGTCTTTTTGTCAAATGCGGGGTCGAAACGGGCGATAAAGCGATCACCATAGATCACAGGCAGCACATAATAGCCGTACTTCCTTTGGGCTTTGGGTTTATACACTTCCCAAATATACTCAAAATCAAACAGCCAGCCGTTCATTTTGCGATTCCATAACAGATTATCGAGAGGGGCCAGAATTGCTGCGCCAGGTTTAGGTTGATTGGAAGCTTGAACCGCATCTAAGGTTGGCATATCTGCTTTGCGAATGTAGAAAACTTTGTCGGGAATCCCTTCGATAGCAAGAGCAACCAGATTGTCAGCCTCAACCAAGCGGGATATGATCCGTTTGCGCTCAGGTGTTTTTACCCCATTGATACCATACCAATGCTCACCGGCGTTGGGAAATACCAGCCCCATGCCCCCCACCCGTCGGAGCACATGCCAATTTTCATATTCTTCAATGCTCAAATTGGGGTCGGGCGCATCTAAGAGTTTAGCAGGTAAGAGGTTTTCAGTGAAATCGAAATAACGGCGGGTATTGACCCGGTGATGCACTCCCAATTTCCCCATCGCATAGAGGCCTTCCAACCCTGCCCTGGAAACCTTAGTAGGACCCCACGCCCAATCTGTTTTCTTGTCTCCTTTGAAATCCAGGGGAGATTGTGGGCCGTTTTCCCTTATCTTATTAAAAATATCTGGTGCCACTTGCATCACGACTTCATTAGGTACACCAAAGATATCCTGCATGCGATTGCGTTGACGTGTGAAATTGGGCCAATCTTCGACTGAAAAAATAGAGGCCATCTTATCCCAACCGTCCAGTAGCAGGCGGTCTTCATAGAGCAGTTCATCCAACATGCTAAGGCTGAAGTCTTTGACTCGTGATTGCAGCACTAAGTCTGGATTGCGCCCAACAATGTTGATCGGGTCAAACTGAATCCCTCCAACGTGGCGAATAAACTGACGCACGCCCGGCTTACCTTTGAGTTGGCGCGGTGGCCACAAATGATGATGCGCAAACATGAAGCGTCGCGCAGTGGTTTTGTCAATGGTAATAATTGGGGACGGTGGAAAGGGAAGTGACATAAGAAGCTAGAAATAATTATTTATTGCACCACTGAGTCGCGCAGAGCGCAGAGAAAAACATATTTGAAACTCAGTGAGCTCTGTGTCTCTGTGGTGCATCAATAAAATCTGAAATCAATTGTTATTTGTACTATCGGCCAATTTCAGCCAGCGGAAGACTAGAGGCCCGCCAGCAGCGACCCAGAAGCCAAGCAATCCATAACGAATATATCTGAAAACCTGGGGGATGAATTCTTCACCAGATGGGAAAATGGCTTTAAGCCCAGCCCATATTCCAACCGCGACAACCATTCCCAACAAGTAACGCACAACTCGCTTCCACCAAACACCTTTGGGATCAAATCCACCCCGTCGATTGAGTAGTACCAAGCCCGAGGTAAGTCCGAAGAAAATCGCTCCTGCGGTGGTGATGCTGTCACGGCTGAATGGTTCCGGTGGGGTTCCAGCATTTGTCGCATTCTGAATCCACTCAGCAGGCAATTGCCAACCACTGATTCCCCAAATAGCTAGATTGCCAACTAAAAGTATGCCAAGAGATATCAGCGCAAAGGTGAACATTTTTGCCACTAGAGTTTGCCCCTTTATCCAATTCACGATGGGGCTTTCTAGTCGCATGAATGCCCATAGTAAGATCAAGCCTACCGTCCAACCGACGAGTACATCAATAGGAAAATGCATCCCCAGGTAAAGCCGTGATAGGCCGATCATGAAAGCTACGAAAATGGCCACAACCCAAGCCCAGCGGCGTTTGGCGGAATAGGCCCAGGTTCCCCATAAGCTGACTGCATTTTGACCGTGTCCGGAAGGGATTCCGAAAGATGTCTCCGAACTCATTGCCGTAACTTTATCTGATACCCAGAAGGGGCGGGGGGAGTGAAAGGTTACTTTCAAGACAGCGTTAACACCGGTTGTGATTACCAGCATTACTGCCAGACGCGCCCCCATAATCGTGCTGAAACACCAGTAAATGGCCGGCATAATTGCTAAATAGAATTCTTCGAACCCCAAAAATGTAAAGAATTCCATCACCGGCGTAAGCCAATCTCCCATGTTTTGCAAGAAAAGTATGATATCCATTAATTCCTCCTTATTGTCTGTAAATAGGGTCAAAAACCCCTGCCTTTCAGGCAGGCCGTTTTCA
>CAYQQX010000032.1:0-35904 GCA_964419495.1 uncultured Anaerolineales bacterium | reverse complement strand
CTTTTTTGCGGCGTTTTTTACCGAATCACACTTGATTGCACAACCGTTACGTTAAAGGTAAAGCTTTACCAATATATTGAATTATCGGGGGCAATGCGTCTACAGGGAAATTGACCCCGCAAACCACAAACATAGTATACGCAACCATGTTGCTGGCAAGCAGCCCCACACGAGTAGGCATTGTCAGGGAACCCAGCAGCCAGCCCATGCCTGCCAGCGAAGCAGTAGTCAGCAGCATCAAGGGGAAAGCTAGCATAAGGGCTCCAAAATCCAGCCCTACACCCGCCATGAATGGAGTCAATACCAGGTAGGTGACCAGTACGCCGATGAGCGACTGAACGTAGCCTGCCGTAGCGCGGCCAATCATCAACGGCAGCCAATTGGCAGGTACAGCCATCAGCAATGGGAAAGTGCCGGCCCACTTTTCGATCTCGATGGAAACTCCCAGCATGACCAGCGAAGTGATGGCAGCGTTGCCCATGGCGTTGCCAATCAGGGCAAAACGGGCTAATTCAGGTCCACCTGCAGTTTGTGCCAAGAGAACGAAAAAGAGCGGCTGCAGCACAAAACGTGGAATCTGTGATCCCAGGAAGCGCGGTAGCGCATCGGTGGTTTCCATGATGATCGAAGCGCGCACGCCAGCCATGAAAGTGCGCCAGGTCTTATAGGTTGCCATTGCTGCAGGCCTCCTTGCTGGCGCGCCAGGTATTATAGATCACCATTGCTGCAAGCCTCCTTGCTGGCGCACACGCCGCTCAATCACTCGATAGAGGTAATGCCCGGCGATGAAGTAGAGGATGGATAATCCACCCAAAGTGAGATAGGTAACAGCGATGGAATAATCGGCGATGACCCCGGCCGTTCGAGCTAATGAAATATTTCCCCAGGTCGAAACCAGACTGTAACTCAAGGGTCGGGTCCACAAGGGCAGGATAGTCAGCGGGAAGGTCAGGCCCGAAAGAATGAAAATGGGGTAATTGAGCACATTGGCCAGGTTTCCTGCGGCGCGTGCCAGCACGAACAGACTGCCAATAATCAATCCCAGCATCGTCATGGCGATGAGTGTCAAAAGCACCGCGCCTGCGAAAGCCCAAGGGTGTGTGATATCCAGGGGAAGTTGAAAGGCGATCATGCCAGTGGCCATGGTCAGTGCCAGGGCGATGATGGAGGCCACAGCATTGGAGAGCGATTTGCCCAATAAGATGACCTCCAAAGACGCTGGCGCGGCGACCAGGAATTCTAGCGTTCCGCTGCGGCGCTCGTCCTGCACAATAGAGCCAGATGTCCAAAGGTTGTTGTTCCAGATGCCGATCATCCCTGCCCCGATGACTGCGTATAGGCTTAGATCGGGCTTGCCGCCGTAGCGATAGATGCCAACGCTCAAAAGGGTGAAGATCACCGGTTGAACGAAGAGAGTGCCAATGAAGAAGTTGTCCGTGGCACGGCTGATCGCCTGTTCGCGGAAGGAACTCAACATGGCTCGGAAGTAACTTTTTATGACCATAATTTTGGACGCAGACAAACGCAGATTTGCCAGATATTTTGTATGATTATGCAAGCGTATTTTCTGCCCATGACAGGGAGCCCTTACGGACGTTGTCGAAAGCTTTACGTTTGATCTCGGGTCTTACACCAAAGTTTAATAGCAATCCCACTTCATATCGGGTGACTTGTTGTTGTAAGTCCTATAAAAGGCCTGAATTATCTGTTCAGTAATCTCGGAATGCTTGTATTCCATAGTCAATCTCTAATATGGCGCAACGAATGGGTGAAGGTTTGTGCTGAACTTAAATAGAAAATCATGATAATCAGCGAAAATCTGCGTCCAATTAAGTCTTCATCGCCTCGGGTCCAACGAGTCGAACGTAGGCATCTTCCAGGGTAGGCTGGCGGGTGAGCACACGTTGAATCTTAGCACCGTCTAAGATGTTGATGAACTCCCCTACAAGTGCCGCGCCGCCTGGAGCCTGAATGATCAAAGCTTGAGCCAGGTCGCGCATTTCGACATTGACCGCCTCCACTTTGTCGTGATCCCTAAGTTTCTCGATGGAATTCTCTTTAGCGCCAATCACTTCAATCTCGACGATCTCCATATCGGCAACCAGCTCTTTCAGGCAGGCGGGGGAATCAATCATCAAAACCTCACCCTTGTTGAGTACGGCCACTCGCTCACACAGCTCGTCAATTTCGTACATATAGTGGCTGGTTAAGAATATCGTCTTCCCCTGGCTGCTGAGATCTCGAATGATGCGCCGGATTTCACGCGCCGCCACAGGGTCCAGGCCGATGGTGGGTTCATCAAGGAACAGCACTTCGGGATCACTGATTAATCCGCGGGCCAGGTGTAGGCGCTGTTTCATGCCGCGGCTGAAATTCTCCACGCGTTCATCTGCGCGATCGGTCAAACCTACAAGCTCCAGCAGCTCGGGAATGCGCTTCTTGCCCTCATCCGGTGGGACATGGTAGAGGTCAGCGAAATAGCGCAGGGTATCCGTGGCATTCAACCGCCAATAGAGGCCCCGTTCACCTCCGAAAACGATGCCCATGCGCGGTCGAATTTGCCTTGCGTTTTTGACCACATCAAACCCCAGCACGCTGGCAGATCCCTCGGTGGGTAACAGGATCGTGCTGAGTACCTTGGTCAACGTGGTTTTTCCAGCGCCATTGGGGCCAAGTAATCCAAAAAGTTCCCCAGTAGCCACCTCGAGGTTGACATCCTTGAGCGCCTCAATTTCCTTTGATTTCTTGCGGATTAGGCCAGTCTTGGAAACGTAGGTGCGTCCCAGAGACTCGATTTTTATCACAGCCATAGTTTAACTCCCATACACAAAGGCCTATTATAACTGATGGACGCTTACCAAATTCTTGGTAAGATTAAGGGGTCTCTCACGGCAATTCCCAAAGAACCAGATTCAGCCATTAAAGATAATGGAAGTGCGAAGGTTCTCGCCGATGCTCCTTCGAGAACTACTAAGATTAAAATTGCAGTCATGATATTAGGAGAAAATTAGATGAAGAAAGCCATTGGGATATTTTCGATCGTCCTTCTATTGGTTGTAGGGGCATCCTCAATTGGGTTTGCTCAATCGGACGGAGTACAGCCGGATGAATTTAGCGTTGTGTTCGAAGCCGATCCTGATAATGCAACCAAATTTGATGTTCAGGTATTCAATGTAACCAAGAATGAAGAAGCGTTGCGCGTCACTGTGGAAGATGTCAACGTACATCACTATCACAACAGCGAAGCCCATAATGGCAATTTGTACATCTTGAAGGAAATCGGAGACACATCCACCGATGACTGGATGTATGAATTATGGCAGTACAGCGCAGAAGGAAGTCGCTTGCTCTTCTCGTCGAAAGGCATGGATTTTCGAGTGGCACCTGATGAGAGCTACATAGCCTTAAGTTATCCTATGCCCCCGGATAGTTTTTACGGCGCCTTGGGTTTTCTTGATCTGGCTGGCGGTGGAGAATTAGTGCAAGAATTTCCCTTTGAAAGTATTCCAGAAGAACTTTCCATTGGCCTTGAAGAATGGTCTGATGACAGCAGCACGTTTTGGGTCAAGTTTGCGGCGGGTCCATCTCCGCAAATCTATTCTAAAGTTGACACAACCTCTTGGCAAACTATGGAATATGATTTACTGGATCCAGGCGTGGGTCATGAAAATGATTTGAACCCCAATATTAGCCAGGTTGTTTTCAGCGACTTGCCGGCTTTCTTTGATGCCATGTCTGCGCAGCTCTTCTTGGAAAGTGAAAATCCAGTGACGTTGTTCTTGTATGATCTAGATAAAGCTGAAATCCAGGTAATTGCTGAATCTGTTGCCAGCGCTTTTGCCCCAAAATGGCTGGATGATAATTCTTTTGAATATTACACCCCTGGCGGCGGATTTAGCGAACGAAGCCTCTATTTGATAGATCCCTCTGTTGCTCAAATTGGAGAACCTGCCGAAGTGTTTCCGATGACCATCCCTGAAGGATTTGAGATGCCCATGCAGACTTTGGTATTGAGCAATATTCCACCGATCCTGCCCGCAGAGTTCCTCGTAGAAGAGGGGCTGCCCACAGTTTATCCTTACATCTACAGCACTGATACGGGGTTGTACGAAGCCACGCTGGATTATGGATCTGACTGCATGGGTGCCGGTGCCTGCACCTATGGCTCGATGATGGCGCGGGTTAATGATTTTGGCGTGCCCCAGGGCACAGAGAATAATCCCTATGATTATGGGGCCGCGCGCAAGGTAATTCTCGCAAAAGGCATTCAGGGACATTTCATCGAGTCGCAGTGCGGGGCTAACTGCAGTGATGCCTTAGTCTTTTGGCTCTATGATGGTTATGAATATATGTTTGGGGTCAAGGCTGGCTCCAAAGAAAATGCCATCGCCCTGGCCAATGCGGCCATAGAGAATTCGATCCCATAACGATAAATAAAAATTAAGGAAAAATTCGCCCCCACCCCTAACCCCTCAACCGACAATCGGGTGAGGGGAAATGGTGAAAAAATAGGTGCGTGCGGCGCTTTGCGCCAGCACGCACCTATTTTTTCACTACCCCCCCTTCCAGCGGAGATGGGGTAAGAAAAGACATTATCATCGAGTATTAAATCCTGAGCACGTCATTTATTGGTCGGTATGGAATTTATCGAGCAACAATCACTCTGTACTCATATACATGTGTCCCAGCGGGAAAATCTTCATCCTGGACCCCATTGTTGAGTGAATCTATAAAAGTGACTGTTGTGGTGACAAGATGTTCCCCAGGAGCCCAATCGTTGAGCAAGGTGTAATACGCCCGACAGAATTGCTCGCCGAATTGGCCATCAAGTTCAACAAATCTCTGTAACCGAACCGTTTCTCCATTGAGGGCAAACGCCACTTCGATTTTTGACCAGTTTTCAAAATGTGTCTCTTCGTCAGGGGTACACCAAACATAAACCCACATCAGGTCACGCGCTCTGTTCAAGGGGATTGTGTAAGTGTAAGTCCTTCCCGCTTGGGACATTTCCGCGATACTATACGATTCTTGGGCGACTTGCTCAAGCCATTCTGTGCGATCCTGAAAGGCTGTCTGCGCATCGGTTTTGGTCGCAATCTTGGGGGCATACTCAGGAGTCACGCCAGCGCCCAAAGGCTGAGATAAAACATCAATCACAAAGTCCAACACAACGTCCTGTTCTTCAAGATACTCAAGTCGAATGTTTTCTTCGGTCACAGGGACTCGAATATCCGGAATGACCCCAGTTCCTTCAATAATGATATTCCCGTCCATATCTTGAGTCATGCCGGTGGGCGTTTGCAGGCTGTACCCACCTGGTAGCGAATACTGCCCACGGGCTACTTCGCCGTAAATGCCTTTAGAAGCATAATAACCAAACACCCTTGTTTGTGGCAATTCTCCAAGCACATAAGACACATTTTCGCAAGCGCTGGCACAGGCCGGACTGACCAAAACGGCCAATTGCCCGTCATAGTAAAGATCGTCATCGGGTTCGGTGTAATCGGGCGGGCCAAAAGTTTCGAACTCGCCGCTCTTCTCGCTGAAATAGTAGGATCGGCTGATATCGATACGCTCTTCGACAAAAAAGCTGGCCAAGTAAGTGCCCAATGGACTGCCGCCGCCATTGTGACGTAGATCGATGATGATCGCCGGGACATCATTGGCAATCATGCGTTCGATAGCCCACTCCCACAATCGGATGATCAGGGTGATATCTTCTGAGAAGGTCGAAATTTTAATATACCCATTTCCGCTGGGAAGGATTTCATATTCAACGGGCAGGGCGTTGCGATCGCGTCCGGCGTAAGGACTGCTTGCCTCGTAGGTGTCCGGCTCAAAAATAGATGTGATTGTTTCCGTAGTGGGCTCAGCCTCACCAGGATTTTGGAATGTGATCTCTACATTGGTGCCGATAGGGTTGCGAGTGAGGAAGCGGTACTGTTCCAGGCGAAGAGTTTCTTCGGTGGAGAAGGGCATCGACCAGGGTGTCACAGCTGCCACAGCCTCTTGGATAGGGATGCCGTTCCAGCTTAGGATTTCAGCACCCCATTGGATTCCGGCATCAACAGCCGGACCCTCTTCTTCGAGGATATACACGATAACCCTGCCATCATCCAGACCGATTACGCTAAATCCATATCCACCGCGCACTTCTTCGTTGAACAACTGACTGCCGATTTGGCCACCACCCACTGCGATGTGGCCGTCAGGGATCGACCAACTGTAATCACGCAGTGCCAGGAAGTAGGCTGTTTCATCTCTTTTTGATTCCGCATCAGCAATTAGTGGCGCATATTTTTCGTAAAGCGCGTCCCAATCGAGGCCTTTCATTTCTGTGAAGGGATATTCAGCGGACATTTTGATATGCAAGGCGTTGAAGCCCTCGCTCCAACTCATTTCGCTGAAATCATTGACTGTTAGTTCGCCCTCGTATAGGGTCAGATTAGCGACGCTCTCTTTGTTGGTCTTGAAGGGTTCTTCGTCAAGGTAGACCAGGGAATATCCCGATTTGATGGGCGCGGAAGGATCATCAGCAGTGAAGAGCAAACCGTCTTCACCAAACCCGCTGGGGAAGGCCTGCTGATCGTCAGGCGCCCAAACCAGGATCACGCCGCCGATGATTTCGTTCTTATTCTCAGAGTCAATATAAGTGGATGTGTAGTTGGCTTTCCAGCCGGCAGTCTCATCTTCACCCAAAAAGGGATCGTCGATATAGTTGGCGCGCATGGTCACATGCCAGATCTGCACGCCTTGTTCTTCAATGTCATCGTTATCGACATCATTGAGAGGACTGGTCGGCGCAGCGGGCAAATTGAGCGTATAAGTAAACTCGCCCTCGTCATCGAGCATGATTGGTCCTAAGATTTGTGCTTCTAAGGGCTGCTGATATTCATAATCTCTCTGGATAAATCCAGTCAGATCTTCAAGAAACACATAGCGTTGATTGAAGTAGATATCGATTATCCCTAAATTGGAAATCTCGATTATGCCTGTAATCTGGACTGGTTCATCAAGTGAGGACTCTGCGTCATCGGCGACAGAGTCTTCCGAAGTGGACTGCACGACTTCGTCGGTTGGTTCTGCAGTGTTATCAACCTTAGTTGGAATTGCCGCTGCAGTCTCTGCTTCTACAGGTGTTTCCGAAGAAATGTTTGATCCACTGCAGGAGAGGAGTATAAGTGTTAGGGAAAGTAAGCCTACGAGATATTTTGATCGATTCATGTTTCCACCAATGTTAGGATCTATTTGATCGGCGATTGTATCACGTTATTACAGGTGTTTCGTCAATACAGGGCTGGATTTATGGCAATCGTATGTATCAAGAAATAGCGGTTTGCATGCCGTATCTGCCCGGAAATGAAGTTTCCGGGCTGCGTAACAGCACCCGATAAATCGGTTTTTAGCCGGATTCATCCGGCACAGTTTTGTAGTCGGGCGATTCATCGCCTGACGGGGAGCGCAGGCGATGAATATGCGATTGCCCAAACTCCTTGCCATAACCTTCGGCTGTTGGCGTTGCCTCAGGGTGTCGACATCTGACAAAATGAGTACCTGTTTTGATGTGGTGTCGTTCAAAGTGCTTACTCAGATATTTGCGATACAATACCCAAGTCGATAGCCACACATATTCATGGAGGACGACCATGGTAACCCCCTTTATTCAGTTTGCCCCTGAAACTTGCGCCTGGTGTGAAGGTTCTGGGAAGTTTGGGCAGTACAATACAATCTGCCACATGTGCAAGGGAGAAGGCAGTGTCCTGGTAGCACAACCAGCCAGGAAATGCCCCTGGTGCCAGGGAACCGGTATAGATGAAGAAGCCGAATTTGCCGATGTGGCTGATCGCTGCAAGAATTGTGATGGGGCGGGATGGGCGCATGTCTATCGGCCTGGGATATCTCGGTAAGTTGGAGGACGGAAGAGATTGAATAAAAAATCTTTGGCGGTCCGTTTTTAGTTGCAAAGGCAGCCTCATGAAAAAACTGGTTCTTTATTTGATCATTTCGTTACTCCTAGCTGCGATCCGTTCGATTCCAGTTGAGATGATTTCGCAGCCATTATCTTTTACAACTGAGCGTGTTGAAGATGCAGGAATCATTGATGTACTGGCACACGCAGCCACGTTTCCTGGAGCACCGCGGGCGCGCGATCTTGTTCCTGAAATGGATGATTGGGGTGTCCAGATAATCCTGATCTCCCCTTATCCTGAGCCGGTTTTGAATTTTGGTGAAGACGGAGGGGGCGCTAATTCTGAGCAATTGGCATCTTTCTTTAGCAAGTATCCCGATCGCTTTCCCATAGCTTATGGCGGCTCAGAACTTAATCCCTTGCTCCACGGTGCAGGGCGCTCAACACCCTTAACACTAGAGAATATCTGCCCCAATGGGTGTTCATGGGCGACGGATAGCGTGCTCGCCGCGATGCAGGCCATAGCCGATGACCCCGCGGCCTATGAAATCGAGTTCAAACGTCTAGCTGAAAATGCTGCCAACAGTGGCAAATATGTCGCTTTTGGCGAAATCTCCCCGATCCACTATTCTTTGCGCGAAGATCATCCCGATATCGAATTCCCGGCAAATCACCCCTGGATGCTTTGGCTGACTGACCTCTCTGCCCAATACGATATGCCCATTCTTCTGCATCTAGAAGCAACAGAAAAATCTCTAGGTGAGCTGGGCAGTTTGCTGGAGCATAATCGTGAAGCAAATATCGTCTGGGTACATGCGGGTTGGTCTAATACAGGCGAAGCTACAGCGCCTGTTCTGGATCAGATGTTGAGCGAACATTCGAATTTGTATTTGAGCCTGAAGTTTCGTAAATCACATACTCCTGAACGGATAGCCGCGTCTCCCTGGGATGAATCAGGTGCCATAAAATCAGAATGGGTTGACCTTTTTCAAAATTATCCAGATCGGTTGATGATTGGCGCAGACCCTCACTTTGGGAGCCGGGACAACGAATTCCAGAAGTACGAAAAGGTTCAGAAATTATTGGATTATCTGCCCCCTGAGATCGCCTACCAGATTGAGTATGACAACGCCATGCAGCTCTTTGGATTGGGTGATTACCTTGAAGCCATTTCTGCCCCCGAACAACAGCAAACCACAAACTCATCGCCGCCGGCAGATGAAGCAGTGATCCCCGATTGTCCTGCTGATCCCAACGAGCCGCTGTTTGATCACCCCCCTCTGGCCTTGACCGATTTTGATAATATTGTCCCCTTAGGCAATCTCAACCCCCCATCCCACACCTTTCCCACGGATCATATCTATTTTTATCTTCTAAAGTCTGACCCCAACAACCACAACAGCGCGCCATTGGTTGTGCCGGTGTACTCTCCAGGTCGAATCTGGATTACGGGTGTAGCTACATCTGAACATGTCTCCGCGATTCTTCCTTATATTGATTACAGCCTTTATTTCTCACCCTGTCGCCAGGTTCGTGGGTATTTCCTGCATGTTCAGTCTCTAGAGCTTGCTTTACTAGAGAAAATTGGTTCTTTCGATGACGATCACTGCAATACCTACGAGACCGGTGGGCAAACATATCGTCGTTGCAGCAAATGGGATTTGAATATCGAAATTCAATCTGGTGAAGTGATCGGCAGCGCGGGTGGACAAGTGGGGCAGAACGCCTTAGATATGGGTGCTTATGATGCCCGCGTCGCCCCGTTGGAATATGTCAACTCGTCTGTATTTTATACAGATAGAGATGGGTTTGACCTGCTGCATATTGTCTGCCCGATTGATTATTACGCTGAAGAACTGCGCGCAGAAATTCTCTCTCGCTTTGGGGGGTGGGGGAGCGATCTCCGCACCATCGAGCCCATCTGTGGTCAGGTTGAGCAGGATGAGCCTGGTACTGCACAAGGAAAGTGGTACCTACCAGGCGAACCTGTGCCTTTCCCGGAAGACCCGCATATTGCCCTGGTCCATGACAATGTTGATCCCTCAATTGGAGCATTCTCGGTCGGTAATTCCCTGCCAGGTTTGAAATCGGGAGTCTATTTCTTTGACCCACAAGAAGAAGGTTTCGTGAATCGTGATTTCAATCAGGTTGAGGTCGATGAAGCCGATGGTAATATTTTTTGTTATGAATTATATGTCGCTGGGGGTGGTCACTTACCACAATCAGTTGCGTCGATTATTCTGATCCAGCTTACTACGGATACGACCTTGCACATTGAAGCTCAAAGTGCTAATGCTTGTGGAAATGGGCCTTGGGATTTTACCGATGCAGTCGCAGTTTATGATCGATAAGAGGGACAATGACAAAGAAAATCCTGATTGGCTATCACCAGCGCAGCGGCAGCACGCTTCTTCAGCATATGCTCAATGAGCATTCCGGAATTCGCTCTTTTAGTGATTTCAGCTCACTTTTCTTGTTGCCGGCAATTGTTGCCGGGTATCAACCTAAACAGAGCATTTGTGTCAAGCCTTTGGATACCTTTTTTCTCACCAAAGGCGAGGTGCTATATCGCAGCTTTAACAAGTTTATCTGGCTGGCACGTGACCCGCGCGATTCCTATCTTTCAGCCCTAGAGATTGGAGATTCCTTTTGAGAGCGTCGATCGCTTCAGCCAATTCAACTTACTGGCCGGTGGTGACCCGAAAATGCGCCATACCCAGCGCGTCCACAACAAATCAGGGCAGCGTTTTCGTGCCCAAATGTCAAGGCGCCAGCAAAAAGTATTCGATAGATATTTGCGGCGTGAAATGAGACTTTTAGGATACTCCCAAATATAGAAGGAATAACTTTGAAATTCTCTACAGACATCACCGAAATCATACAATCAAGATTTTCTTGTCGCACATATCAAAGGATGCAGATAGATACAAATACGGTTCATGAATTAACTGATTTCATCGCCTCGCTCCCATCGGCACCTTTGGGCAACCTGACGAAGTTTGAGTTGGTCTCAGCTACCGAAGAGGATAACAAGGCTTTGAGGGGTTTGGATACCTATGGTTTCATCAAAGGGGCGACAGCCTACATCGTTGGGGCGATAACTGACGACGAACGCGGACTTGAAGATTTCGGGTACCAAATGGAGCTGATTATCCTTAAGGCCACTGAGTTGGGTTTAGGTACCTGTTGGTTGGGGGGAACTTTTACAAAAAGCAGTTTTGCCAAGAAGATTGATCTGAGCAGTGATGAGATCATCCCGGCGGTGACATCGCTTGGCTATATCGCCGAACAGCCTCGTTGGGTGGATGGTAAGATTCGAGAAGCTGCTGGCAGCGATCAGCGTTTTCTTTGGGAAAAGCTTTTTTCTCATAGCAATTTTGGATCTCCACTGACAAAAGATGCTGCTGGCGAATATGCCGTGCCGCTGGAAATGCTGCGCCTGGCTCCTTCAGCTTCAAACCGACAGCCCTGGCGGATTGTAAAAGACCGAAATAGCTGGCATTTTTATTTGCGACGCTCGCGAAATTACCGCACCAGCAAATATGCCAAGATGCTAAAAATGGCCGACCTGCAGCGTATCGATATGGGGATTGCTATGTCTCATTTTGAGTTGAGCGCGCGCGAACTAGGTTTGCAGGGAGAATGGCAAAATGAAGATCCAGGGATCACCTTGCCCGGGGAATTCGTTGAATATTCAGTCAGCTGGGTGGGCTCGGTTTAAGTTTTCATGCTGAAATTCACGCTTGAGAATTACTAATTGATCTTACGCAAGCTAAAGAGAATGTCCCTGGAAATAGGGGGTCGGGGACGAAGCCCCCACCCCCTATTTCCAGGGAAACCTCGCTACGTGTGCGTAACATGAGTTAATAAGTTTACTCGAAAAATGATTCAATATTCTGTCAATTGCATAGTAATCTTGCTCGCGCTATACTTGCACTCCCTGTTATGGTATTGGTCAATTGGAGGCAATTTTGAGGAGTGCAACACAGGATACATTAGTTGATCGCGCAGTAAATTTCTTCGGCCTAAGTCTGGGCTTGATCTCAATGATATTCATCATCCGTCTGGTTTTGGATACCAGTTTTCGGATGGTGTATCCATTCATTCCTCAGATATCTTCCGGTTTGAATTTAAGCATCACAGCTTTCAGTTGGCTGCTGACTGTACGTTCGCTTTCTGGCATTGTTAGCCCGTTAATGGGTACGCTTGCCGACCGATATGGGCGTCGAAAGATCATGGCGTTTGGGTTGGTTTTACAGTGTGTTGGAACATTTGGCATAGCAATTTCAACTGGCTGGTGGAGTCTGCTTCCAATGATCTTGGTGGGTATCGCTATGAATTCGTTTCTGCCTGCTCAACAGGCCTATATCAGTGATCTGGTACCTTTTGAGCGTCGCGGTCGCGCCTTGGCCTCTGTGGATATCGCTTTTGCTTTTTCTGGAATGGCGATGATGCCGTTGGTTGGATGGGTGATCAACACCTGGGGCTGGCGGATGCCTTTCTTGATCTTAGGCCCTTTGAGCATGATTTCTGCCCTGGTCATTTGGTTCAGATTGCCAGCAACGGATGAGCGATACGCAAGTGATATGGAAAGTTCTCTTGGTATTTGGCAGGTATTCAAGCGCACCAATGTTTTGTTTGCTGTATTGGTCGCAGTGTTCTTTTTTGTTGCCGTGGGGATTTTTATGTCATTTTGGAGCATCTGGTTGAGTGCTGATTATGGTTTGGATGCGCTGGCTTTGGGGTTGATCGCCACCAGCATTGGAGCAGCTGAATTAAGTGGCGCGACCCTATCGGGATTGGTCATTGACCAATTAGGCAAAAAGAGAGGTAGTTTGATAGGCATTGCATTGGCAATCATTGTTTTCTTGCTGATTCCTCTAACTCAGGATAGTTTGCAAATGATCCGAGTGATTCTGGTGATTGCTGGAGTGCTGGTGGAGTTTTGTATCATTTCGCTTTTTCCTTTGTATGGCGAACAGGCCCCAGATGCGCGTGCGACGGTATTTTCCCTGGTTGCTTTGGGAAATACGATTGGCCTAGGGATAGGGCCGCCCTTAACAGCAGCATTATGGAACTGGCGTGGATTGAGTGCTGTTACAACTGTGGCAACACTCAGTTTGATCGTTTCTTTTGTCTTGGCATGGAAATTCTTGCTTGATAAACCCAACGATTTTCTGTCAAAGTGTCAGGTAAGTAGAAAATAATCAATTTCTAATAATTCCTCAAAACCAGAACATATGTTTTGTGTTAAAAATAATGTGACCAATTATTATACGATTTGGCATATATAAGTCACAATTTGTAACCAAAGGAGAAAAACATATGCTTACTTTTGATGTCAACTGGATAGCCGTCGTGGTTTCCGCCGTGGCCAATATGATCATTGGCGCGGTGTGGTACGGTGCCTGGGCTGAGCCCTGGCTCGAAGGAATTGGAAAAACTCGTGAGTGGGCCAACGAGAATCAACGCCCCATGGATTACGTCATCGCAGTGGCCAACTCTCTGTTGATGGCCTTTTTCCTGGCTAATGTTATGGCCTGGGCAGGTGTATCTGGTTTCTTGCCCGGTTTGCTGTTGGGTCTCTTCATGTGGTTAGGCTTTACTGGTTTTTCCTTTGCCGCCAATCACGCTTTCGAAGGGCGCTCCACCTTAGTATGGTTCATTAATTCTGGAACCTACCTGGTGGGATTGCTGGTCATGGGTGTTATC
This sequence comes from uncultured Anaerolineales bacterium, assembly GCA_964419495.1. Classification (GTDB taxonomy): domain Bacteria; phylum Chloroflexota; class Anaerolineae; order Anaerolineales; family UBA11858; genus NIOZ-UU35. The sequence goes on along the minus strand of CAYQQX010000032.1, from coordinate 22,283 downwards.
CTGGGCCTCTGGCAGTAAAACATTTCACCGCGGAGACACAGATAGCGCAGAGTTGTAATATAGGAGAGATAGAATTACTCTCCTCACAATAATTTCTCGGCGTTCTCCGCGTCTCTGCGGTAATTATTTATGGGCGGAATACAGATAGCGGGGTTACAATACGGTTATGCAAGAAATAACATTAATTGCGATATGCACCTTTGGATTGGAAGCTGTAGTCAAGCGCGAACTTCAGGCGTTAGGTTTTGATCAACTTAAAACTTCCGAGGGTAAAGTTGAGTTCCAGGCGCGGATTGACGTTATTCCTAAAGCCAATTTATGGCTGCGCAGCGCGGATCGGGTGCTGCTGAAAATGGGAGAATTTCGCGCCGTGACCTTTGATGAGCTATTTGAGGGGACCAAGGCGCTTCCATGGGGTAATTGGATCACAGAAGATGGGGTATTCACGGTGACCGGTTCAGCGCACAAATCAACGTTGGGTAGCGTGCGCGCTTGCCAGTCGATTGTTAAAAAAGCCGTTGTGGAAAATCTCAAAGCCAAATATCACACCGACTGGTTTGAAGAGAACGGCCCTAAGTTCACCATCAAGATTGCAATGCGTAAAGATGTTGCCCTGTTGACCATTGACACATCAGGCTCTGGACTAAATCGCCGGGGTTATCGAATCCATTCCGGCGAGGCGGCTCTCAAAGAGACCATGGCATCTGCATTGGTGCAGCTCAGTTTTTGGAGAGAAGACCGCTTGTTGATTGACCCCTTTTGCGGATCGGGGACCATCCTGATCGAAGCGGCCATGCTGGCTCGCAATATGGCACCGGGACTGAATCGAAATTTCGCCTCAGAAGAATGGCCCTCGGTGCATCCCAACGCCTGGAAAGTTGCACGTCGTAAAGCCCGTTTGGCTGTGAAACCCCCCGGTGGTTTGCAGATCTTCGGCTATGACATTGATCCGCAGATGGTCGATGCCAGCCAGCGCAATGCCAAACAAGTCGGAGTTGACGACGACATTACCTTCGGACAAAAGGATGTCAAAGAGCTGTGGATCGATAAACCCTATGGCATCGTTATTTCTAATCCGCCCTATGGCGTCAAGTTGGGCGATTTCCAGGAGCTCAACCAGATCTATATTTCGCTGCATAAAACTTTTCGAAAGAAAAAGGGCTGGTCCATCTATATGCTCACTGCCGACAAGAAGTTTCCTGATTATTTCAAACGCGCCAAACCCGATCGGGTGCGCAAATTGTTCAATGGGCCATTGGAAGTTAACTATTACCAATATTATGGAGAGCGCCCCCCGAGGGAAGATAAAAACTGATCACGAATTAGAACGAATAGTACGAATCACACGAATAAAAATAAGGGATCTTCAGGAATCGCCGTGGTGAGGGGCCACATTTGGGGGTAGGGGGCGTGCTCCGCCACGCCCCCTACCCCCAAATGTGAGATCTCTCACGGGAATTCCCAAAGAGCCAAAATAAGATTATTCGTGGTATTCGAGTCATTCGATATAATTCGTGATTAGAAATTTTAGAGGATAACTGATGAAGAAAATATTTACAGGATGTTTAGCAATAATCTTGCTCATTGCCGGGGGGTTGGTGTACTGGTTTTGGGAGGATATTGCCGAATCCTGGACTCACTTTGTGCTGCAACCCAAACCTGCGGGGGATACTGTCTCCGAGAAAAAAGTGCTTTTCTTCTACGATTTCCCGGAACTGGTGGAACTGCGAGAAGAGATCGTCGCCCGCACTTTCTCTCGGCTGCGAAGACAGTAGCGAATACCGTAGAAAAATTGTAGGTTGCCCAAAACTATTAGCGTATCTCCATGTGGAAATTAGTGTTATAGATAATGAAACCATCCATATCACTAGTATTAAGGAGGATAACGATGGATAAGTTTGCGAAGTGGTATTATATTGTCGGTCTCGTTGTGGCGATGCTGGCCGCCGTAGTAGGCTTCTCGGCTGACTGGCTGACCTGGGTTCTGATGCTCCTGGGTATCCTGGCTGGATTGTTCTATGCCGATACTGACGATGTGGTCAACCGTGGCATTCGCTACCTGGCCTTTGCCGCAGTAGCTGGAGTGTTTGGCGAATTGATTTTCGTCGGGCCCTATGTTTCTGCTCTGGCCAGCGGCGCCGTGACCTTCCTGGGATACGTGCTCTTCACATCCCTGGCCTATTATTTATTCAAGAAGTTCTTCTAGACCCGAGTTGCTCTATTTTTCGTGAAAAAGGCTGCCACCGTTCCTTCTGGTGGCAGCCTTTTTTGTAATGTCAGTCTCCTCGTAAATCTACGTTTTATAATTATCTGTATTCGTCATTTTACGCAGATACAATGTTTCTTTCGAATTTCCAGGAGAGAGCTGTCTTTCGATCTGTGTTGTTATCTTATCGATATTAAGTGGTTTTGTTATGAAACCAGCTCCCCCGATTTCGAAACATCTAATCCTATCGACGGTATCATCCGAGGCGCTCATGAAAATGATCGGTATGTAATTGGTGCGTGAATCGGATTTCACTAACTGACAAACTTGGTATCCGTTCATCTCAGGCATGGAGATATCCAAAATAATCAAATCAGGGAGAATTTCCAGTGCAGTTGGCATCACATCCCGGGGGCGGTTTATCTGAATCACCTGATAACCCTCCATGATGAGAACTCTACTCAGAAGTCGTAAGTTTTCTTGATTATCGTCAACTAATAAAATTGTAGCCATCTTGTTTTTCCAATTTGTGCATAGATTTTAATTATGTTGTCAGTATATCGCAGTTTGCTATGCATGAGTTTTCAAACCTGTTACTTATCAATTATGTTAGCAAAATCTCAATCCTGCATCCACAATTCCCGGTGAGATGTAAACGAACGTTCGAAAATTGACGAAACAGTTTGCCCGTCGAGTGCTCGCATATGGACGGGTGGGTTTTCGACCAGTGCTTAGTGAACGTGACACTGGAAATTCGCAATCTGTTCCCTTCATTCGCATACTTCCTGTTCAAGAATTTCTTTCAATCTAGGAAACTTATCTCTTAAACAGACCGCCACCCAATTCCCGGGGTGGCGGTCTGTTTAATGGGGGCTCTTGAGGAGGAACCGACTTTGCTTACAGGTAGATAGTTTTGTTAAATTTTTACCAGTTTGCTCGAATTTCCATTCTTTAGGTGAGTTTTTGTGATGGAAAACAATCTGTCGAGTTCGATAGGTTTGGTAATGTAATCTGCTCCACCAACAGCGAATGCCTTTCGTATGTCGAATGTATCATGAAGTGCGCTCATGAAGATAATTGGAATATCTTGTGAATTCTTATCCTCTTTCAAGTGAGTGCAAAATTCATATCCGTTGATTTCTGGCATGGTTATATCTAAAAATATCAAGTCCGGTTTGTCATTTCTCGCGCAGGCCAAAGCCTGGGTGGCGGACGATATTTTTCGGGTGCGGTAGCCATGAGCATTTAACACTCTTGCCAGGAGAATTAAATTGTCTTGATTATCGTCCACAAGGAGAATGGTCTCTTCTTTGTGGCCTTGGGAAATGTTCATACCAGCTTACCTCGAATCCTTTGCCAGTTTAATCCGCAACTGAAGGATGGTTCCTTCTATGTCACCGCGAACAATTTGATATTATTCTACCTTCCTTTTCCGTTTGGAATCGTTTGGAATCGTTTGGATGTGTTGGCGTTCATCTGGGGTGAAAAAGTGCGCAATTTTGAAAAAAATTCGGGCAGATTCAGTCGAATCTGCCCGTAGGGGTTACCTGGACCGTCCTTTCGGTGGGTCAGCTTAAATTATTGACTCATGTTACGCACACGTAGCGAGGTTTTCCTGGAAATAGGGAGTCGGGGGCGAAGCCCCCACCCCCCTTTTCCAGGGAGATTCTCTTTAGCTTGTGTAACATCAATTATTTATCTGCTCTTCTAGTTTTTCTGCAGTCTCTTTGAATCCAGCCAACTTATCACGCTCTACCCGGACCACGTTATCAGGGGCTTTCTCAGCGAATGGACTTGAAAGAAGTTTTTCCAGACGCTCAATCTGGCTTTGCGCTTCAGCCAACTCTTTCTCCAGACGGGCACGTTCCTCACCCAAATCAACAAGGCCAGCCAGGGGTAGATAGATCTCCACAGGACCGACCACCAAAGCAATATGATCCTCGGGTTTGGATGCCAATGACTCTTGGATGGAAAATTGTTCCGTGTCCAATCGACCCAAGGCAGCGATGGTTTCAGCCTGGGCTTGGATGATTGATGTGGCATCGGCAGAGGCAAAAGTCGCTGGGATACGTGTGCCGGGTTTGACATTCTTCTCGGCGCGCAGATTGCGGATGGCGCGCACCACTTCTTGCACAAGGGTGAAGTCAGCGATGGCTTTGTTTTCCCAGCCTTCCGTTTTTTTAGGCTCTGGCCACCTGGCCATGATCAGCATATCGGGCCAGTCCTCAGCAATCTTTGAAAGTGGGGAGGCCGAAACGCTTTCCTTGAGATATCCCCAAAGCTCTTCGGTGACGAAGGGGGTGAAGGGGTGCAGCATCCGTAAGCTGGCGTCTAAGATATACACCAATGCCTGGGCAGTGTTGTATGCTCTATCACCACCCTCGGCCATCTGCAGTTTTGCGATCTCCAGGTACCAATCGGCGAACTCATTCCAAAAGAAATCATAAATTTGGCGTCCAGCCTCACCGTATTGGAAATTCTCGAAGAGGCGTTTAACAGTTTCTCTCAGGGAGCGCAGTCGAGCCCAAATCCAAGAATCAGCTAAGGTCCAGTCCAGCTTATCCTGTGTGGGATCAGGAATCTCCTCCAGGTTGCCCAGGATGAAACGCGTGGCATTCCACATCTTATTGGCGAAGTTGCGATTGGCCTCCACCTTCTTGAGGCTTAAGTTCATGTCATTGCCGGGAGTCGACCCCACCAACAAGGTGAAGCGCAGGGCGTCGGTGCCCAACTCATCCATGACTTCCAGAGGGTCGATCACATTACCATAGGATTTGGACATCTTCTTGCCATGCTCGTCGCGGATCAACCCGTGCAGGTAGATTTCGCTGAAGGGGATATCTTCAGTGAATTCCAGACCCATCATGATCATGCGCGCCACCCAGAAGAAAAGGATGTCGTAGCCAGTCTCCATCATGGTGGTGGGGTAGAAGTATTTCAGGTCGGGTGTTTCTTCGGGCCAGCCCAAAGTGGAGAAGGGCCACAGCCCAGAAGAGAACCAGGTGTCCAACACGTCGGGGTCCTGCTCGATATTCTTCCCCCCGCAGTGGGTACACTTGTTGGGATCTTGGCGTGCCACTGTGACATCGTCACAATCGTCGCAGTACCACACTGGGATGCGGTGACCCCACCATAGTTGGCGGCTGATGCACCAATCGCGGATATTTTCCAGCCAGTTGTAGTAGACTTTTTTAAAGCGTTCTGGGACCACCTTGATGTGTCCCTGGCGGACAGCTTTTAAGCCCTTTTCGGCCATGGGCTTGATATCCACGAACCATTGCGTAGAAACCATTGGTTCCACGATCTCGCCGCCGCGCTGCGTTCGAGGAACCTGATGGATGTAATCATCTTCTTTGATCACTAACCCGGCGGCTTTCATATCGGCCCAAAGGTTTTCTCGGGCTTCGAAGCGGTCTTGCCCCTTGTAGGGGCCACCGTGCTTGTTGACTTTGGCCTGCTTGTCGAGCACAGAGATGATCTCCAGGTTATGCCGCTCGCCAATTTCGTAGTCGTTGGGGTCATGACCTGGGGTAATCTTCAGCGCGCCGGTACCAAACTCAAGGTCGACATACTCATCGGCGATCACGGGGATCCTGCGCCCGAGAATGGGCACCAGGGCATTCATGCCGATATATTTTTTATAGCGCTTGTCATCGGGATGCACAGCCACGGCCGTGTCACCCAGGATGGTTTCAGGACGGGAAGTTGCCACAGGCACGAAGTCGTCCTCAGTGCCGCCGTCGATCATGTATTTGAAGTAATACAGCTTACCTTGTTCTTCGCTGTATTCCACTTCTAAATCTGAGACAGCTGTCTTGAGACCCGGTGACCAGTTGATCAGGCGCGGGCCACGGTAGATCAAACCTTTTTCGTATAGTCGAACAAATGCCTCTCGCACAGCGACCTGCAGATCATCATCCAGGGTGAAGCGCTCACGGCTCCAGTCACACGATGCGCCCAGGCGACGGATTTGGTTAGAGATATGGCCGCCGTATTCTTCTTTCCAGGCCCAGGTGCGCTCAAGGAATTTCTCTCGGCCGATTTCCTCGCGGCTGGCACCTTCGTCCCGAAGGGCACGCTCGACTTGAAGCTGCGTCGCAATCCCAGCGTGGTCGCTGCCCGGCACCCACAAGGTTGGGATGCCCTGCATGCGGTGGTAGCGGATCATCAGATCTTCCATGCTGACAAACATGGCGTGACCCAGGTGCAGCTTACCGGTAACGTTGGGTGGTGGAATCGTCAGCACGTAGGGTTTCTTTGTGGGATCATGGTCCGGCTCATTAGGGTCATTGATCGGCTTGAAATAGCCGCCCTCTTCCCACTTCTTATAGATGCGTTCTTCGGTATTTTTGAAATCGTAGGTTTTGGGTAGTATTGTCATAATGCCTCTTTGGATAGTCGGTTTGTTGGGTGGTTGGATGGTTTGTTTGTATTGTTCACTAACCAACTAACAAACTATATTTGCAATTCTCCTCTCATCACGGTGACCGCCTGGCCACCGACTTTTACAACTTCTATGTCATCTGTTGGACCAACCACTTCGACAGTGGCTAGTCCTGGGCGGTTCATCCAGTGGCCTTGTTCGGCCACAAAAACAGGCACTTTGATCAATCCGTACCGCCACAAGTATGCTGCCATGCCGCCAGTAGCCGAGCCCGTGAAAGGATCTTCTGGCGTATCCGGTGGGATACCAAAATGGCGGGCGAAGGTTTGGCCCGCATCGGTGACTCCACCCAAACAGAAGATGTGCGGACTGAAGAAATCTGAACCAATGCGGTAATCACTATAAGCAGCCACATCCACCTGTATTCGCCGCAGTACTTCGTGATCTCTCACAGCGATCATTAATTGGAGCGTGCCTGTGCTGACCGTTTGGATGGGCACATTGGGCAACGCATCCCTGGGCGACAGCCCGAAGATGGGCATCACTTCGGTAGGATCGTGGGTTGAGAGAAAATCAGGTTTCTTCTGTGACATCACGATGCGATCCACTGTGTTGTCCTCAGAAAAGATCTCCACTTCGATGGGGCCAACTTGAAGCTCCAGGGTGATCGTAGTGTGTGCGCTTTCTAATTTCAATCGACCTGTGTCGATGAGTGCAAATGTGGTGGCAATGGTGGGATGCCCGGCCAAGGGAATTTCCTCTGCGGGGGTGAAATAGCGCACCCCAAATGTGGCGACATTTGATTGCCTCACGAAAGCTGTCTCGGAGAGGTTCATTTCTTTCGCCACTGCCAACATTGTGACGGGATGCATCTCATCGGTGTCGAAAAGCACCGCGCAAGGATTGCCGCCCAGGGGGCGATCTGTGAACGCATCAACTTGAAGTAATTCGTAAGAAGGCATAGTTTAGTCCAAGGAGGTGGGTCGCACCTTGCGAAGCACTTCCAAGCATAGCGCTGGAAGACAGGTGCAACCCACCTGAGAAAGGTGGTTATTTCACTACAGGTTCAACAATCTGCCAGGTCTGACCACCGTTTACGGTTTTTACTAGAGCGATTTCATCCAGGTTTCTAGCCACGGCCCAACCATTCTTAGAGTCAACAAAGCTGAATTGACCATCCCAGTTGACCGTCTTCACTTTATCCCAGGTGAGACCACCATCGATGGTTTTGTAATAATCACGGCCAAATGCCCAGCCTTCATTTTCATCCAAGAATAGCAGGCTTTCGACGGGCGAGGGCAATAGGCTGTTCAGCCAGGTTTCTCCAAGGTCAGGCGTCGAATAAATATAGCTGAAAGACCAAACATCGTAAGTGCTGACATCCTCTCCGTAAAGCCGGCACTTGACAATTAAGTGGGCGGTTTCTTCAGCCGTAAAGACTGGCGATGACACATTGCAGCGACTAACCTCTTTGAACCAATCGTGCTCCGGGGGTGCTGGTAAGAAGACGTCATCCCAGGTGCTGCCGCCGTCGGTCGTCTGCTCAAAGAATGCGCCTGCCATCACACCTAAGTTATCCTTGCTTACCCAGCCAAACTCAGCGTTTACAAAGGCCATTCCCGAGTTGTGCAAACTCTGAATGCCATCTCCATAAGGGTCTGAGACTCGTTGCCAGGTCACACCGCCATCTTTTGTAGAAAAGAGATAACTGTAGTCGTGACTCATTCCGGCATCGATATGGACCAAAAGCCAGCCCGTCAATTCGTCGAGGAAAAAGAATCCCTCGGGTACGAAGTAGGCTTCTAATCCCAGGGTGGGCAGTTTCATGCTTGGCTCCCAGGATTCGCCACCATCGTGTGTGTGCCAGACATATTGATCGCTCATAGGAGGGGGGCCTCCCTGGGGCGTATATATCACCCATGCAAATCGCTCGTCAGCAAAATACGCCCAGGCAGTTTTTGTTCCAGCAGGGTCTTCAGGCGCGGGTTCAGGCGGGGTTCGGCCGCTCCAAGTTTGACCTCCATCCTCCGTGAACAAAATATGGTCGCTGCCTCGCAGTGTTTGATGCCCAATGCCCCAGCCAGTTAACTCGTCTAGCATGTGGATTGTTGTGATGATGACTTCATCACCAGATTGCAAAACCTGCAAATTTGGACCGTCAGGAATTTGTGGAGGCGCAGGCGTTGGGGTAGGAGGGGCAGCTTCAGTGTTCGTTGGCGATGGAGTGCTCGTTTTTGATGGAGATTGTTCTCCCTGGAGTTTTGATTCACTCTCGGAAAGGGAAGGATCAATTTTTGGGGGCGCGAGGTTTCCCGCTTTGGGGGCGTTGCAACTCCCCAACAGCGCAGTCAAAATTATCAACAAAGCGATATTTTTGCGCATGGTGTTGATCTCCTTAAAAAACAAAAAATCCAATCATCCAAGAGGACGAAAGGATCGACTTCCGCGGTACCACCTCAATTCACCACAATACTAGCTGGTGCTCTCACTGCTGACTTGTCTTACAGACGCATCAGAGTTTCGCTGTAACGGGCTAGCCCGTGCAGGTCTACTTTCCATTTATTATGGAGTTCTTCTGCAATGCATCCAGGCGACATTCGGTGGGTGGTGTCTGAGGGTGGCTTTCAGCCCGTGGCCATCCCATCTCTAGCAGGTCCTTGCTCACTTACTCCTCCCGGACGTGGGGTATTTGGTTGTTGGGTGGCATTATACACATTCTGAATGGTCAAGTCAAGTTTTTATTGTGAAGTACTTCACATTTCTTGACGAAGGGTACTATTTTGTGCTATCCTTCGTTGATTTATTTTCAAGCAGAGGATGGCTATGATTCAACGTGAGCGAGTCTCAGATAAATTTTATGTTTTCCAGAGTGAACTCTATGCCCAAGTGAATTCTGGAGTTATTGTCGGTTCTGATTGGGCAGTTGCTATTGATACACTATCTTTTCCAGAAGAAACTTTAGAGATAAGAGATTTTGTCGAGCAAGAGTTACAAGTACCTATTCGCTATGTGATCAATACACATTACCATGCCGATCATGCCTGGGGGAATTGTTTCTTTCCTGGCGCAATTGTAATTTCTCATAAGCTTTGCCGTGATTTCCTCGGGCAGCGCGGTATACCTTCTATGGATGAAGCCAGAAGGAATAATTCAAGTTTTTCGAAATCGAGAATTGTTTTACCACAAATGACTTTTAAAGAAGGCGAATTGAGCCTCAAGGTTGATAAGAAAACACTGACTCTGTTTCCATTGCCTGGACATAGCTCTGACGGAATTGGCGTTTTGAACGTGGAAGATCGAATCTTATTTTCCGGGGATGTATTTATGCCAATACCATATTTGGTAGATGGTGACATCGAGGAGATGATCAATTCTTTCAAAATAATTCGCAAGATTGGCTTAGAAAATATCGTACAAGGCCATGGCGAAGTGATCTTGAGAGGCGAAGTAGAAGATACTGTTGACAGTCATCTGGCCTACCTTTCGAATATCCGTAAGCATGTTCGGCAAGCAGGGCGTCGGAAGTATCCCGGCGATTTGCTAGAAACCATTGATGTTGAATCTTGCGGTAAAAGCAGAGTGATCCTGGGTGGATTGGCAGAAGATCTACATCAGATGAATCTTGTGGCCTTATATGAACAATTTTACGGGGAACCCCCAGCCTTCTCAGATGAAGATGAGTGGTGATTCTAATAATTAGGCCGTGTTGACATTTGATGATTTCTCTCTAGAACAAACAGTTTTCAAATAGCGCTCATTTCTCTAGAAAATGTCTGAAATGTCAACACTACCTAGTCTTTGGATTAAGGAATCAAAACGACGGATCGAATTCAGATCCGTCGTTTATTTTTTGCAAAGGTGTTTCAGGATGGCGAATGGTTTGCTGCGTTCTGTGCTTTTCGACGGGCATTTACTCGCTTAGCGCGCCAGCCGACCACTCGCTCTGTGCCGCCAATCAATCGTTTCAGGTTGGGGCGAAGTGACCACAGGATTAAGATTTCTGCGAGCAGGCAATAAATCAGGTATTGCCAGGGAGAAAGCCCCAAGTATGCTCTAATTCCAAGAATGATTGCCGCAATTATGGGTAAGCTAAAGGTGGCAACAGATGCATACCCGACACCAAAAAGGATTAGAGCTCCTACGGGAATGAGTATCAGAAATAGAGGCGGCCAATATCCAACTGCCCCACCAAGGGCTGGCGCGCCGCCGGCGCCTCCACGCCAGAGGATGCGGCCATTTTCGTCTCGCCTGATCAAATAGATTGAGTAATTGTGCCCGATAATACTAATTGTCGGGGCAAGAATTTCAATCCAGATTATGCCAGGGGTTAGGAACCGCGCCAACCAAACCGCGATGACTCCCTTAGCAACATCCAATAAGCTGGTGAGGAAGCCTATCCAGAATCCTGCTGCTCGCATGGCATTGGTTCCACCCGTCCGCCCGCTTTGAATTTCACGCACATCCTCTCCAGTTGCCAGTTTTACAGTGATCAAACCCATTGGGATGGAACCAATGAGATAAGCTAGCAAAAATACTAATAATGAACTCCAGATTTGCATACACTTTCCTCCGATAAAATTATTTCGTGTATTTGATAACCCAAAATTAAGAATAAGGTTGCTTAAAATTAGGTCGAACAGTAGAGCATCGTCATTGTTATGAACGCTGCCATTTAGTTAGAGCATCATTAAGGCTACGCCCCATGTTATTAATAGGACAAATACTGACTCAAATAATAATTGACCTCGAGGTTTTTCAGTATGAATTCCAGATGCTAGATTAGTAAGTGCAAATGTCAATCCGACGAGTATTAACGCAAACGAAGATGGTGAAATAGGCAAATAATAAATTGCTGAAGTTATTTGGCCAGTGATCAGCGTGACAATCATTGTAGGATAAAGCGCCCATTCACCCTCCAATTGGAGATGAAGTGTGCGTAAACTAACTAAACCAGCCGCAATAGTTATTGTAGGGACTATTAAGAATAAGCGCATTCCTTCAATACGCACAATAAATACCAAAACAAAAAAAAGTACAAATGCCACAGCAGTCAATGCAATTGATGCTGGCAATCGCCTGATATCTGTAGGATCAACCGTGACATACTCCGCGATGACGACTAGAATCAATATACTCGAGCCCAATGTAAACCCTACCCACCAAAATAATCCTAGCGGTTGTTGAATGAGTGCAACCCCAATTGCCCAGGCGGTGAGCGTTGGCAGCAACCAGTGTTGGAACGTGAATCGACTTTCAAGAGCAGGGTGTTCACGCAGCAGCCAGTCCACTCCTGAGCTGGTCAATCCAATGACAAATATTCCTACAATGGTATTGATGTTGAGATTGAAGCTTAGATACGCGCCAGGAAAGGGAAGATAGTATTCTTGCGCTGGAAATCTAATGAACCGCGCAAGAATGTAGATTAACAATATCGTTGCTGCAAGAATGGAGATGCGGTCTAATTTTGGCAGGTGTTTGGAATGAGCCACAAAGGGCATTGTACCCTCAATCTTGGATATTTTCACGCAAAAATATGCTAAACTCTAATTCTATGGCTAAACTATCTAGAAAAGCGCTTGGTCGTTGGGGCGAATCAGTTGCCGCCGAATTTCTCATAAAGCGGGGATATCAGATTATCGAGAGAAATATGCGCACACCTTATGGGGAGATCGACCTGGTTGCTCGCATGGATGAAGTAACGGTATTCGTTGAAGTTAAGACGCGCTCTAATACCCGCTTTGGATTCCCTGAGGAAGCAATCACAAACAGTAAGAGACAGCATCTTATCGAGGCGTCTCAGAAAATTTTGCAAGAGAACCCTGAGTTAGATGGAGATTGGCGCATTGATGTGATCGCGATACAAAAAATGGATTCTGCCGATCAACCGAGGATCGAACATTTTGAGAATGCCGTCAGCTGATCAGAAAATTCCGCTCATCATTATTCTTGGCCCTACTGCAGTCGGGAAGACAGAAGCGTCACTGCAATTGGCTGAGCGACTCAATGGAGAAATCATCTCCGTCGATTCTCGATTGCTCTACCGCGGCATGGACATTGGTACGGCTAAACCAACGCTAGAAGAAAGACAGCGTGTACTACATCACCTGATCGATGTTGCCGATCCCGACGAAGTTTGGAGCCTGGCGATGATATTGCAGGCTGTAAAGGGCACAATTGATGGGATACATTCTCGAGGGCGATTACCCTTTTTGGTGGGTGGGACAGGTCAATATATCCGGGCGATTGTAGAAGGATGGCAAATTCCCGAAGTGGAGCCTGACCCCCGTCTAAGGGACGTATTGGTGAATTGGGCAGAAGAAATTGGAGAAAAGGCTCTATACCATAAGTTAGAGAAAATTGATCCTGTTGCGGCAACAAGAATTGAGCCGCAAAATTTGCGCCGAACGGTGCGCGCTTTGGAAGTAATATTAACCACTGGGAAACTTTTCTCCTCCCAAAGGGAGTCTGATCCGCCACCTTATGAGGTGTTGATGTTGGGGATGTCGCGCCCTCGTGAAGAGTTATACACCCGCGTCGATGCTCGCATCCAAAAAATGCTTGAAAATGGATTAGTAGAAGAGACGCAGAGATTATTAGATCAAGGATATTTACCTAGTCTGCCATCGCTATCAGCAATTGGATATCGTCAGGTGATCCAATATTTGCAAGGGGATCTCCCATTAGAAGAAGTGGTAACACAAATGAAGCGTATTACGCGCCGTTTTGTTCGTCACCAGGCCAATTGGTTCAAAGATGATGATCCCAATATCCATTGGTTTCAAGTTGGGCCAAGTGTGATCGACCAAATGGAAACCGAAATTGTTGAATTTCTGAATAAAGATTGATTAAATATTTGGGTCTCTAGGAATCGCCGTGGTAAGAGTCCCCATACCCCAACATGTGAGGTTTCTCACGGTAATTCTCGAAGAGCCAAATATTTGACATTCCCCCAGAAAGTAATCTATACTATTATCAGGAAAACTTAATTCAAAAAGGAGAGAAACATGAGCGACCGACCATGGCTAGAGCGATACGACGAGGGTGTCCCGCAGACGATCGATTACCCAAAAGTTCCACTGTTTTATTTCCTCGAAGACGCAGCTGAAAAATATCCAGATGCTCCCTGCACGATTTTCAAAGGAGCGAAAATCTCGTACACCGAGATGGTTGAACGCACAGACCGCTTTGCTGCTGCACTGGCAAGTTTGGGAGTTAAGAAAGGGGATCGGGTGGGAATCTTCATCCCCAATACACCTCAATTTGTGATCGCTTATTTTGGCGCCCTGAAGCTTGGGGCTATTGTGGTGGCAACCAATCCACTTTATACGGCGCGAGAGATTGAACATCAGGCCAACGATTCGGGGATGGAACTGATGATCGTGATGAGCAATTTCTATAATATAGTCAAAGAAGTGCAGCCAAAAACAAAGATCAAGAAGTTTGTGGTCACCAATATTAAGGAAACTTTGCCCCCAGCAACGGCATTTTTATTTACGCTGTTGAAAGAAAAGAAGGCTGGCTTCCGTGTTGAGTTGGGCGAAGGAGATATTTGGTGGGAAGACTTAGTCGCTGACTTCAAGCCCGAGGATCGACCCAAAGTCGATGTGGGGCCAGAGGATGTGGCTATTTTCCAATACAGTGGTGGTACAACCGGCACTTCGAAGGGAGCTATCGCCCTGCATCGCAACCTAGTGGCAAACGCCTTGCAAATTCGCCTTTGGATGGTAGATGCTGTCGATGGGGAAGAAGTGGTCTTGATGGCTATCCCGTTGTATCACGTTTATGGTATGGTAGCTGGGATGCTATTTGGTATGGCTACTGGGGCATCTCTGGTGATGGTGCCCAATGCCCGTGATATTAAAGACGACCTGGATAACCTACAGAAATACCAATGTACCATCTTCCCTGGAGTGCCAACGCTGTACAATGCGATTAATAACTGGCCCGATGTGGTGGCTGGGAAATATGATCTTAGCTCAATTAAGGCCTGCATCTCTGGTTCGGCTGCCTTAATGCGCGATACGAAGGAAGCTTTTGAGGACCTCACCGGTGGAGTGGTTTTCGAGGGTTTCGGTTTATCTGAGGCTCCCACGGCAACCCACTGCAACCCGCTCAAGGGCGTAAACAAGACAGGTTCGATTGGTATGCCCTTATCGGATGTAGAGGCGCGAATTGTCAGTCTGGATGATGAAGTAACGGTACTCCCAGCCGGGGATGTTGGTGAATTAGTCATCAGAGGACCACAAGTTTTCAAGGGTTATCACAATATGCCCACAGAGACAAAAAATGCCCTGCGCGATGACTGGCTCTATACCGGCGATGTAGCCCGAATGGATGAGGAAGGCTACTTCTATATCGTCGACCGTAAGAAAGAAGTCATCAAACCAGGTGGATTCCAGGTATGGCCGCGTGATGTTGAAGAAGTCATATCTGATCATCCAAACGTGCTAGAAGTTGGTGTGGCGGGCATCCCTGACCCCAAACGAGGTGAGACGGTCAAGGCTTGGATTGTGGTTAAGCCTGACGAAAAATTGACCGAGGAAGAGGTACGCGAATTTTGCAAGGATAAGATGGCCGCCTACAAAGTGCCTACCCATGTGGAATTCCGCGATGAGCTGCCCAAGACGACGGTGGGGAAGATCCTGCGTCGGGAATTGGTAAGAGAGCACAAAGAAGCGATGTGATTTTCGCGAAAGTTGAACAAATTAGAAACCCGGTTTCTCCAAGAAACCGGGTTTCTTCAATCTATGGGGAAATAACATAGCCCCATGCGCCTGGGCCAGTGTGGACACCCAGAGCGGGGGAGAGTTCTGCGATCAAAGTTTCCACACAATCGATGCGCTGCTCGACCATGGCTTTGAGTTTTTCCGCTTCCTCTGCTGCAGCCGCATGGACGAAGGCGACCTTTACTTTGCCCATCCGCCCTCCCTTGTAGAGATATTTGAGTGTGTCGGCGGTTTGCAGCATTTGCGCTTTGGGGATGATGGCTTTCAGGCGCCCAACAACGGAATCCAACGATGCGCCCGCAAGTGCATCTCGAGCTGCTTCGATAACCATTCAGCCATGACACAGGGAAACGTTGAGCGTATCGATGACTTCGATTTTGAGATGGGGTATTTTACCGGTGATGATTTCTTTGGCATTCAAGGCAGCCTGGTAAGCGCCGCTGCCTTTGGATGTGATATGGATGCTTGTCAAAACATAGAGTCAAATAGGAACCCCTTTATCAAATTGATGATACCCATACCCTGAGAGTAAAGCGTTTCGAGATCAATTGATGCTAGATGAGTAAGTTTTTGATCGCTGGGGCAATATCTGTAAGATCAGTCAAATTTTCGACAAATTTCTGCCGCAACGCTGGTGATCCAATGGCAAGACCAGGGACAGGATTGAAAGTGTGTCGGCGCGTATCAAGGTCTTCCAGATTGCCGTGGTCTGAGGTGATCAAGATCAGGCCCCCCTCATCATCCCAGGTGTTGAGCAGGCCCCCCAGAACCTGGTCGAAGCGTTTTAGCCAAAGCAGGGCTTCGTCCATATCTTTGCGGTGACCGAGTATGTCGCTGATCCAGAACTCGAAGAAGGTAAAGTCGTAGTTTTGGGCAAGTTGTGCGAGTTTGATCCCAGCCTGGTTGAAACTGTAGACCGGCGAATCAAGATAGCCCATACGTTCGCGCCAGCCTTTGCCCGTGAAGTCGGCTGAGAGAGCACGACCGGCGTAGAGGTCGCCTTCGGTCATCAGGGGGAGTCCTGATTTGCGCATAGCCATTGCAACGGCCCCAGGTAGGCGTTTGCCAGAATCGATGCCATCGAAATAACCTTGGGGAAAAGCATTCAGTAATGTTGCCCGTAATCCGTTATCTTTCATCGTTTGGAAAATATTACCGTTGGCAAGGGCGTCGGCAATTGTGGGGTTGGGCTTGGGGCCGAAGTGTTCTCCGACAAGCTCGGGGATATTACGCCCCGTCAGTAGGGCTGCCTGCCCACTAGCGGATTGGGGGAGACCGTCGACGCCAAGGCAGGCGTCCAATGGAAGCAGGGTAGCGCGCTGGGATTCCAGTATCACGCCTGGGCCAAGGTCGAGCAGCCGCTGCCCATCGAGCAGGTTGAGCAAATTGGGCATCTCGGCTTTGGCAAAAGGATTTGTCTCGGGGTCGTCTTTTCCCAAACCGATCCCGTCTAAGAAGAGAAATAAGAAATTCATAGTTATGGTGATTGGTAATGCAGCCAGGAAGAGCGACGAACTTGGCGATCGTTGCCGTCCTGGCGCGAAATGAGTTCAAATTGGTTAGAGAATTTCACCAAATCGCCTTCGATTATCCCTGCTGATGATGAACCATTCTCGTTTCTGAAGAATACATACAGCAAAAATGAGCCACCAGGTTTGAGTAATCGATCCAGGTTTTCTCGATAATCTATTTGCCCTTGGGCATCTAAACTGTGAAAACATCCAATGTCCAAGATTAGGTCAAAGGGCTGTCTTAAATTATCTAGTTGGGTGACATCTTGGGTCAGGAAATGGGCCTCGACGCCAGCGCGTTTGGCTTTTCGTCGAGCTGTGCGAATAGCTTTGGGGGCAAAGTCAATGCCTGTGGCTTCCCAGCCCTGTTTAGCTAAAGTGATAGAATTAGTGCCCGTGCCACAACCTAAATCGAGAGCCCGACCAGGAGGGTGATCGGCGATAAATGAAATCACCTCTGGCGGTGTCACGTTTGTATCCCAAGGTGGATTAAATAAATACCAGAAGTTGAAGAAAAATCTGCGAAAAATTTTCATGCGTGCAAGTTTACCATTGGTTAGAAATGGAACGTTTGAAGTTGACCTTTAGAGGTTGGAAGAAAGTGATTTCTTACTCTCTGGTTTGATTTTGTTATCTGACACTTGACACCTGAAATCAGGCACAAATTGCTACCCGTTTTTGAGGTTTTACCATATAATTGTGTGGCTATTTTAGAGAACAACCACAACATTGAATTATCAATTGTGAAAACTATCAATTTGAGGAAGGTCGCAACCAATGAAAGACTATTCAACCGATAAAATCCGAAACATCGCTCTCGTTTCCCATAGCAGTGCCGGAAAAACTATGCTGGCGGAGGCCTATCTGCATACTACGGGAGTGACCACTCGCTTAGGACGCATCGAAGATGGCACTACGGCATCGGATTTTGAAGAAGAAGAAATTCGCCGAGGTATTTCGCTCTCTACCTCAGTGCTCCCGATAGAATACAACGATCACAAAATCAATTTCTTGGATACGCCAGGATACACCGACTTTGTTGGCGAAGTGATATCGGCATTACGAGTTGCAGACGGCGCGATTGTTGTTGTCGATTCAGTGGCTGGCGCCGAGGTCGGAACAGAGATCGCCTGGAATTATGCTGATGAATTCAACCTGCCGCGATTTGTAGTTATCAACAAGATGGATCGTGACAACGCAGATTTTCAGAAGGCTTTGGGAACCGTGGCAGAAAGCTTCGAGACCCGCTTGATCCCCGTGCAGCTTCCCTGGGGTGAAAAATCCGATTTCAAAGGTGTGCTTGATCTGCTCTCTATGAAAGCTTACGCTGGCGTGGGCAAAGACGGTGAGGAGATTCCTACAGAGTTCAGCGATGATGTTGAGGCCGCTCGCATGGAATTGGTTGAAGCTGCCGCTGAGGGTGACGACGAATTACTGATGAAGTATCTCGATGGTGAAGAGCTTTCCCCAGCTGAAATTGCGGCCGGATTGCGCAGTGCGGTTTTATCTGGAGAATTTGTACCCGTCTTTGTGACCGCGGCAACCTCTGAGATTGGTATGTACCCTTTAGCGGATGCGATTATCTCCATGATGCCATCCCCAGCAGATCGCCCTGCGGTGGAAGCCGAGGGTGCTTCTGCGACTGAAGAGCTGCCTGCCTCCGATGCGGGTCCTCTGGCTGCCTATGTTTGGAAGACAACGGCTGATCCCTTTGTGGGCAAAATCACCTATTTTAAAATATATTCCGGTGTGATCAACTCGGATGGTCGCGTGTGGAATCAGAACGCCAGGGAAGCAGAACGATTGGGCGGTATTTTTGTCATAAGGGGCAAAGAACAGATTTCAATGAAGGTTCTTCACGCTGGCGACATTGGTGTTGTGGCGAAATTGGGTGAAACATCTACCTCACATACTTTCAGCGACAAAGCCCACGCATTGACCATGCCAGTGCCTGATTATCCTAATGCATTATTCCAGGTTGCTGTCAGCCCAGCTACCCAGGCAGATTCTGCCAAGGTCAGCCCAACGCTGACACGCCTCTGTGAAGAAGATATGACTCTCTCCTGGCGTCAAGAACCCAGTACCAAACAGACAATTTTGCAGGGTATGGGCGACCAGCATATTGACGTAGCCATTAGAAAGGCTGAGTCAAAGTTCCAAACGATTCTCAATACTGAAATTCCCAAGGTGCCCTACCAGGAGACGATTACCAAGACGGGCTCTGCCCAATATCGCCATAAGAAACAATCGGGTGGCTCTGGACAGTTTGGTGAAGTTCATTTGCGAGTAGAGCCTCTGCCAAATGAGGATTTCGAATTCAAAAACGAAGTTTTCGGTGGCGCGGTTTCCCAGAATTATATGCCTGCTATCGAGAAAGGTGTAAAAAACGTGATGCTGGACGGCGTTATCGCGGGGTACCCAGTACACAACGTGATGGTTGCAGTCTTTGACGGAAAAGAACACCCTGTAGACTCAAAACCAATGGCATTTGAGATTGCTGCCCGTGAATGTTTCAAGTTGGCTGTGATACAGGCTTCACCTGTCATGTTAGAACCGATCATGAGCGTGAAAGTGACCGTTCCGGAAGCCAGCATGGGTGATATCCTAGGCGATCTCAATACTCGCCGCGCCCGCGTTCAGGGCATGGACACTGTGCGTGGCAAGTCTGTGATCAATGCCAATGTGCCCTTGGCCGAGATGCAACGCTATACCACTGACTTGCGTTCGATGACCGGTGGCCGTGGTGTGTTCGCAATGGAATTCGACCACTATGAAACCGTCCCATCACACTTAGCTGAGGAGATCATTCAGGCAGCTAAACAAGAAAAAGAGGAAAATTAAATATCACCAATTAGATCAAGCGGTTATTCAACGCGAACTACAAGACAGCCCTGCTTCCCAAAGATGCAGGGCTGTTTCTACCCCATGTAATAATTGTTTTAATGAAAAGGGAGGGTTCTTATGTTACGAATATTCAGAAGAAAAGATGAAATCTTTCACCAATTAATCGAAGAACAAGCCGAGCTCACTTTTAAAGGTCTAAAATTGCTGGTCAAATACATGGAAATGAGGGGGAAGGATACTGCTGAGAAAATGACTCTTCGTGAGAAAGAAGCCGATGAAGTGAGAAGAATTCTGATTGATGAATTGAACCGCACTTTCGTGACGCCCTTTGACCGCGAAGATATTTTTGCTCTTTCACGGGCGATCGATGATGTGCTGGATTACGCTGATTCTACGGTCGATGAAATGGAAGTGTTAGAAGTGACGCCAACAACTTATATGCAAAGGATTGCCTCGTTATTGCGCGATGCAGCATATGAGATCTTATTAGCTGTGCAGCGCCTCAAGAAACATCCCGCTGTTGCCATTGATCATGCGCAGAGAGCGAAGGCCTTAGAAAATCGTGTTGAGAGCGTCTATCGCGAGGCTATTGCAGATTTATTCAGCGGACCAGAGGATGTACATCACATCGTCGAAATGTTGAAGATGCGCGAAGTGTACAGACACTTGAGTAATGCCGCGGATCGTGGTGATGAAGCTGCCAATGTGATTTCTGATATTGTCGTAAAGATGAATTGATAAAGGGTCAGTCAATGTCGCCAGCCTTAATCTCACTTGTTGTATTAGCCTTAGTTTTTGATTTTCTAAATGGTTTACATGATTCTAGTAACATTGTTGCTACGATGATTTCTTCACGCGCCTTTCGCCCCCAAACCGCCCTGACATTTACGGCGATAGCACATTTTATTGGGCCCTTTCTGTTTGGGGTAGCTGTGGCAAAAACGATTGGATCTGAAGTTGTTCAGATCGATTCGGTTACGACAGAAGTCATCATTGCTGCACTAGTTGGAGCAATCCTTTGGAATTTGCTGACTTGGTTCTTGGGCATTCCCAGCAGCTCATCTCACGCATTAATTGGCGGAATCATCGGCGCGGTCGCGATCGGGGCTGGATTTGACGCGATCAAATTAAAAGGGTTAGAAAAAGTCATGATCGCGCTGTTTGCATCACCTATTATTGGTTTTGTACTGGGCTTTTTAATAACTAGATTAATATTTTTCTTTGCTAGGGCAGCTACTCCCAAGATCAACACATTTTTCAAGAGGTCGCAAATTGTCACATCACTGGCGTTAGCTTTTAGTCATGGTACCAATGATGCCCAAAAAACCATGGGAATAATAACACTCGGATTAGTAATCAGCGGATATATCCCAAATTTTCAGGTTCCCTTATGGGTTATCACATTGAGTGCGGGGGCAATCGCGCTTGGTACTGCTTTTGGGGGTTGGCGACTGATTAGAACCCTGGGGGGAAAGTTTTATAAAATTCGTCCAGTCGATAGTTTTGCGTCCCAATTAACGTCCGGGATTGTAATTTTAGGCGCCTCATTAGTTGGTGGCCCAGTGAGCACTACCCAGGTTGTCAGTTCAGCGATCATCGGTGTGGGCTCATCAGAACGGGTTAGCAAAGTGCGTTGGGGTGTAGCCGAGGAAATCATTACGGCTTGGATCATTACAATTCCGGCAACGGGATTAATATCGGCAGGAATCTACTGGGCATTGGTGAATATGCCTGGGCTTCAAGCATTTCTGTAATTTCAGTCAAAATGAAGCTGGTTATCAATATCCCCTGTTATAACGAAGAGGCTACATTGCCTTTGGTTTTTGGGGGGCTGCCTAATCAAATCTCAAGGATTTCGGAAATCAAAGTCCAGATTGTCGATGATGGATCAGTAGATGAAACTGCCGAAGTGGCAAAAATACTTGGATGCCGAGTAATCACCCATAGTCAAAATTTAGGATTGGGCCACGCTTTCCAAACGGGGGTCGATGCTGCATTGGAGAGTGGATGCGATATCTTTGTAAATATCGATGCTGATAATCAATATCCAACCAGATACATTAGTGATCTGATCCAGCCCATCTTGGGGGATGAAGCCGATATCGTGATCGGGAATCGCCAGCCGTGGAAGGTGGGGCATTTTTCTTTGTTCAAGCGTTTATTGCAATGGATAGGCAACAAGACGATTCGCATCTTATTGAATATCGAATCTCCTGATGCAGTCTCAGGTTTTCGTGCCTACTCTAGAACTACCTTAGAAAAACTGCACGTCACTTCGAGCTATTCGTATACCTTGGACACTTTGGTACAGGCTGCTCACTATGGCATGAGAATTAAATCTGTGCCCATCCAGACTAACCCTCCCACTAGAAAATCCAGACTTGCCACCAATGTATTTCAATATATTGCGTTGATGGTGGTGAATTTCGCCCAAGTTATGCTTATCTATCAGCCCAGAAAAATATTGATCTGGACTATCCTTTTTCCGATTGTTTGTATGATTTTTGCACTTCTTTTATTCCTTAGCGCATTGCTTTAGAATAAGTCATGCTATACTGAAATTTACCAGCACAACGTTCATTATGGATACTTGCCAACGTGGGATATGATGC
>CAYQQX010000031.1:0-37982 GCA_964419495.1 uncultured Anaerolineales bacterium | reverse complement strand
CCGATTCTTCCAGACCATTTCAAAAATGGGATCTTATTTTTGCACACCTCCAAAGAGACAGACCGTGTGACAGCAACATGCACCGAACTGCGCCGGTTGGGTGTTCAGGTAGACGAACATTCGGATGGATTGACAATTTACCCAGCCAGTCGGTTTAGAGCCGCATCGATCCATACTTACGACGATCACCGCATCGCCATGGCCTTCTCCCTGATCGGGTTATCCATCCCTGGGATTGAGATCGAGGATCCCGCCTGTGTATCCAAAACATTTCCAAATTTCTTCGAAGTTCTGGGGCAGTTGGGATGAATGTTTGGCATGACGAAAAGGTTCAAAATCGATATTTCTCGCTCGGTCTGATTGGATTCCCGTTGGGGCACAGTCTCTCCCCCCAAATCCATAACGCCGCGCTGGGTGCCCTGGAATTAGATGGGGAATACTCGTCATACGCGATTCCGCCCTCCCCTGAGGGACAAATTGAATTAGCCGATTTACTCGAAAAGGTCAGACGCGGAGATATCCACGGCTTGAACGTCACCATTCCCCATAAGCAGAACGTCATCCCATACCTTGATGAATTGACGCCGGCCGCAAAAACCATCGGCTCAGTCAACACAATTTTCCGACAAGGAGAGCTCTTGATCGGAGATAATACAGATGCCTCAGGTTTCTGGGTTGACGTTCAGCGGTTGGCTGAGAGCCAAAAGCTGCAGGATGACTTACAGCCCACTCCACACGCCGCACTCATTCTCGGCGCAGGAGGCAGTGCCCGTGCGGTTGTATACGCGCTGCTTTCACAGGGGTACACAGTCAGCATCGCTGCTCGCCGGATCGAACAGGCATGCCAGATTGGGAACCATTTTTTAGATTTCAGTGACCAAATCACAGTTTTAGACTGGACCAACTGGCACGCAGATCCTTGTCACTTTTCATTGATTGTGAACACGACCCCTGTCGGCATGAGTCCCGAAACCGGGGCATCGCCTTGGCCCCAGGGAGTTCCATTTCCAGCAGATGCCATGCTCTATGATCTGGTCTATAATCCCTCCATAACGATGTTGGTCAAACAGGCCCGCACAGCAGGATTAAACGCGGAGACAGGGCTGGGTATGCTAGTGGAACAGGCAGCCCTGGCCTTCGAACGTTGGACTGGACGAAGTGCACCACGCCAAATCATGTATAAAGCAGCCGAGGGCAGGAAATGAGACTTTCCACCACCAACCCAATTCACCACATAGATAAACTCGAATCGAACTTTTTTGCCGCAGTTAATGAGAAGATCGCCCAATTAAAATCAGCCGGTGCAGATGTAATCCGGCTCGATATCGGTTCGCCAGATATGCCCCCCGCGCCTCACATTCTCGAAGCGCTTACACAGGCTGTATACCTCCCAGAAAATCACGGTTACCAAAATCACCGCGGGACCCCTACGCTTCGAAAGGCGTGGGCAACGATGTATCAAAGAGAATTTGGAGTGCATCTTGATCCTGAAAATGAAATCCAACCATTGTTAGGCTCGAAAGAGGGCGTGTTCCACCTTTCGTTGGCGCTTCTAAAACCTGGGGATGTGGTACTGGTCCCAGACCCAGGTTACCAGACCTACGCTCAAGGGGCTTTATTCGCACGTGCCGACCCATTTATCATCCCCTTGCTCTCTCAGAATAACTATCTACCAGATCTATCCGTAATTCCCCTAGAGATTTTGAGCAAGACAAAGATCATGTGGCTCAATTATCCCAATAACCCCACCGCAGCCACAGCGCCCATGGAATTCCTGGTAGAAGCGGTGGAATTTTGCCGTACACACCAAATCCTACTCTGTCACGATGCAGCGTATACGCGGGTTACTTTCGATGGATATCAGGCTCCCAGCATCCTGGAGATCCCTGGCGCAAAAGAGGTTGCCATCGAGTTCAACACGCTCTCAAAATCCCATAACATGGCTGGATGGCGTTCTGGGGTAGCCGCTGGGCAAAAAGCTGCTCTGGCTTCCCTACTGCACATCAAATCCCATGCCGACAGCGGCCACTTTCTGCCGGTCATCGAGGCCTCCATTGCCGCGCTGACTGGAGAACAATCCTGGACAGTTGAACGTAATTCCGTCTACCAGGAACGGCGGGACGTCACCATCCAGGCGTTGCGCGAAATGGGTTTTCCCATTCAGGCCCCCGATGCTTCACTGTATATTTGGTGCCAGCTTCCCCCGAGTTCACCAGCAGATCAAATTGTACTGCGGCTGCTAGAAGATGCACATGTATCCCTGGCACCCGGAACGGTCTTTGGTTCATGTGGTGAGAACCATGTACGAATTTCCATCGTGCAGCCCCTTGAGCGGATCAAAGAGGCATTAATGAGAATCCATCCGATGCTGGGGATTCGATCAATGAGCAAGAAAAGAGAGAATTGATGTTTACTACTCGATTACGCTATCTTACGGCCGGAGAATCCCATGGCCCTCAATTGAACGCAATTTTGGAGGGGTTCCCTTCAGGAGTGAAATTATCTATTGATAAGATAAATCTTGAATTGGAGCGACGCCAACGTGGGTATGGTGCAGGTCCGCGCATGAAACTGGAGCATGATCGAGTGGTGATAACCAGCGGCATGATGGAGGGTTTCACCATTGGCTCTCCTATTGCCATCCAGATCAATAATCTAAACCATGAACGTTGGCTGGGGGAAGAAATCGAGCCCTTTACGTCCCCTCGCCCAGGCCATGCGGATCTTACTGCTGCTGTGAAATATGGATATGACGACCTGCGTCCATCATTAGAGCGTGCTTCGGCGCGCGAAACGGCCGCCCGCGTGGCAATCGGCGCCATCTGCAAGCAATTGTTGGAGCAGTTTGAAATCCTGGTGAACGGATATGTGACCGAAATTGGCGGGGTCACCGCCGACTTGACCGATATACCCGTCCAAAAACGATTCGAGCGCGCCGAGGAAAATGATGTGCGCTGCCCTGATCATGTTGCATCGGAGGCAATGCGACAGCGCATCCGGGAAATCATCGAAGCCAAAGACACGCTGGGGGGCGTGATCGAAATTGCTGTGCTCAACGCTCCCATCGGATTGGGATCGCACGTCCATTGGGACCGAAAGCTCGAGGCACGCCTGGGGGCTGCCGTGCTGGGTGTACAGGCTATGAAAGGTGTCGAATTCGGTCCGGCCTTCGAGAACACTCGTCTGCCGGGCACCCAGGTTCACGACGCAATTCGCCTCGATCCTGACTCGCAGCGTCTATCTCGCAGCACGAACCGGGCAGGCGGCATCGAGGGCGGGATCAGCAATGCTCAACCGATCATTATCCGAGCCGCGATGAAGCCAATCGCCACCACGCTGACACCGCAGCAGACCGTCGACCTTTCAACTGGGGATGAAACCATCACCCAATATGAACGTTCGGATTTCTGCCCCGTTCCACGCGCGGTGCCCATCCTGGAGGCCGTGGTCGCCTACGTGATCGCGGACGCCCTATTGGAAAAGCTCGGCGGTGATTCGCTGTCGGAAATGCTCCCGCGTTTTGAGAATTTGCGGCAGGCGCGTTTGGATGATCTAAAAATGGACGCATCCCCTCGTACATGGTGGCCGGATGAATAAGCAGTCAGTTTTTCTTTACGGACCCTCCGGCGCGGGTAAAAGTCGGGTTGGAAAAATATTGGCGGAAAACTTAGATCTCCCTTTTGTTGATTTGGATGAGCAAATCGAAGCCCGCAGTGGGATGCAGATCCCGGAGATATTCTCCTCCCAGGGCGAATCTAGTTTCCGGGCGAAAGAACGATCTACGTTAGGCGTGATCCTGACTCCCGAGGGGCAGGTGATTGCCCTGGGGGGCGGCGCACTGACGGACCCGGAAAATCGTCAGCTTGTGGAAGCGTCAGGCCGCGTTGTGCTGCTGCATGCCCCCAAAGAGATCTTGCTAAAACGGCTGAAAGCAGATGCGGCACATCGCCCCTTGTTGGCTGGGGACGCCGAGAAAAATCTGACCAATTTGCTGAAGTCACGTCAGGAACATTATGCGTCTTTCCCACTTCGAGTGGATACCGCAGATAAAACTCCACAGGCAGCTGCGCGGGATATTCAAGTAGCGTTGGGAAGATTCCATTTACAAAGTATGGCAACCGCTCAACTCCCTGGATATGACGTGATCGTCGAGGATGGAGCTTTGAAGAATATCGGTGAGTTACTCAAAGCCCGGAATCTGCGCGGACCGGTAGCAGTTGTAACTGATGAAAATGTCGGGGAACAGTATCTAGCCAGGGTAACAGCAGCCCTCTCTAACTCCGGTTACGCAACTTTAGGGATCACAATCCCCGCCGGGGAAGCCTATAAAACTCTGGAAACAGTATCCCAAGTCTGGGACGCGTTTTTATCCGCCAAAATTGAACGCGGCAGCACTGTCGTAGCTCTAGGCGGCGGCGTTGTGGGAGATTTGGTAGGATTTGCCGCAGGGACTTTTTTGCGCGGAGTTCCCTGGGTGGCAGTACCGACTTCGCTGTTGGCCATGGTCGATGCCAGTCTGGGAGGTAAGACAGGGGCTGACCTGCCGCAGGGCAAAAATTTGATCGGCGCATTTTACCCACCCCGGCTGGTGTTGGTAGATCCCGCAGTGTTGGGCACATTGCCGGAGATAGAGCTGATTAATGGAATGGCCGAGGTGGTCAAACATGGTGTCATCGCCGACCCAGAGTTGTTTAGGGTAACTTCAGACTTCCGAAGTCTCAAAGACTTCGGAAGTCTAGAAAAAATAATCCGCCGAGCTATGGGGGTAAAAGTTCGCACCATCGAAGTGGATCCGTACGAAAAAGGGGTCCGGGCAGCACTGAATCTGGGTCACACGATTGGGCACGGCGTAGAATTGGTTTCCGGTTTCAGTATCCGCCATGGAGAAGCGGTGGCTATTGGCATGGTCACAGAGGCACAAATTGCCGAGCGTATCGGTCTGGGGAAATCAGGTTTGGCGAATGAGATTTCAGTTGTACTTCAAGAAATTGGTCTGCCTGTTGAAATCCCAACTGACCTGGATCGTGAGGCTATCATCGAGGCCATGCATAGAGATAAGAAAAAGGCCGATGGCATCGTTCGATTTGCGCTGCCTGCGGATATTGGGGATGTGCGAGTGGGGGTCGAAGTGAAAGGATGGGAATCGATGATCGGGTAGGGGTATCGATCAAATTCCCATGACGGAAAGGAAGGTAATAACATGAAAGAATTTCTTGTGCTCCACGGTCCAAACTTGAACTTACTGGGCAAGCGCGAACCGGAGGTTTATGGTTCACTGACTTTGGATGAGATCAATACTCGTCTGGAAGAAATTGGGCAGCAGCTTGGGGTTGGCATTCGCACACTGCAATCCAATAGTGAAGGCACGCTGATCGATGCTCTCCATGATGCGATAGATTGGGCTTCCGGGATAGTCTTTAATCCCGGTGCCTATACGCATACTTCCATCGCCTTGCGGGATGCTGTGGCGTCTATTGGGATCCCCGTGGTGGAGGTGCACATCTCTAATGTCTATGCACGCGAGGCATTCCGAAAAAAGTCGCTGCTGGCAGCGGTCTGTTTGGGGAAGATAACGGGATTCGGTTGGCGGTCTTATGAAATGGGGTTACGTGCGCTGGTTAATGTGTAATTCTTTGCCATGGAAAAATGGGATCAATGCAGATTTCGCTCAGATCTAATTATTCTTTGATTACTGATATTTGATTCTTTTTAACGCGAAGACGCTGAGTGCGCAGAGAGTAGTGTTAAACAGATATGTTTTTTCTCCGCGTGCTTTGCGTCTCCGCGGTGAATATTGTTGTTGGAGTCATTCGGATTCATCTGAGTCAAGCTCAGGTTCTTCACTATTGACTCGGTGACGGGGGTATGAACCTAAAATTTTCAAATATGCCGCTAATTCACCTAAATGGTCGAGTGCACGCGCACAATTGACACTATTTTGGTGTCCTTCGAAATCCACATAAAACATGTATTCCCATGGTTTTCCAACTATGGGACGTGATTCGATTTTGGTCAGGTCAATATCGCGCAGGGCGAAAACGCTCAAGGCTTTGAATAAAACTCCGGGTCGATTTTTCAAGCTAAAAACTACTGAAGTTTTATAATCCCCCTCTTCGGGATCTTCCACCAACTTGGGCTCTTTAGCGAGCGCTAAAAAGCGGGTGAAATTGGCCGGGTTATCTTCCATTTTCTCGATCAAAATTTCCAGCCCGTAAACCTCGGCTGCCCGCCTGGAGGCAATTGCCGCAGTTGCCGAGTTCGATTTCGCTTTTACAAACCGGGCGCTGCCAGCAGTATCCGTTTCGGCAATGGTATGCACACCTAATTTCGCCAGGCTTCGCTCACACTGCTGCAACGCTTGTGGATGTGAATGTACCACCATAATATCGTCCACATTGACACCAGTCAAACCGAGTAAACAATGGCTTACTCTCATATGGAACTCGCCCACAATATTGACATCGTGGCGGGTAATCAGGTCAAAATTCCTGTGAATACTTCCCGTCAACGAGTTCTCAAAGGGCAGCATACCAAAATCGCACTCGGAGTGAATGATGGCATCGAAAACACTTCCAAAGCTTTCGCTGGGCATTGTTTCGATCTTAGACTTAAAATATTCGAAGGCGGCCAATTCACTGTAGGCGCCGGGTTCACCTTGAAAGGCAATAACAGACTTACTCATAAGTTGACTTCCCCTCCATGAGGAAACCAGGAATGCAGGAAATTATTGTTTCTTGGTTTCCTGCATTCCTCGAATTCATTAAATAATCGTCGGAGCCATCACACGGATGTAATCCAACCATTCCACAGAACGCTGACCTTCGCCGCGCACCGTCTGGAAGAATTCTTTCTGGATGTACCGGGTGACCGTGCCCATGCGACCTGTCCCGATTGGCCGCGTGTCAATTTCACTGACAGCCGTCACTTCAGCGGCCGTCCCGCAGACAAATACCTCATCTGCAATATAAAGCTGATCCCGCACCAGTCTCTCCTCAACCACTTTGTAGCCTAGATCGCGCGCCAGTGTTACCACTGAATCTCGGGTGATGCCCTCCAAAATGGTCGTCCTGGGCGGAGTGTAAATGACTTCGTCACGAACGACGAAGATATTCATCCCGCTGCCTTCAGCCACATATCCTTCGGGGTCGAGCATGATGGCATCGTCATAGCCAGAGCGATGGGCCATGGTCTTTGCCATAATAGAGTTGACATAATTTCCGGCAGCTTTTGCCTTTGTCATGAAGCTGTTGGCATGCAGGCGCGTCAGTGAGGAAACGGCCATGCGAACGCCTTTCTCCAGGGCTTCTTCCCCTAAATAGGCGCCCCACTCCCAGACCGCGATGCCTACAGAAGATTCATATACATCCATATTCAGGCCTAATTGCCCGTTCATATAGAGGGCTGGTCGGATATAACAAGCTTCTAATTCATTGGCACGTATTGTCTCATGGGTAGCATCTCGCAGTTCTTCGACTGTGTAGGGAAAATCTTGAACACCAATGATCTTGGCAGAATCCACAAATCGCTGCATGTGCTCGGGCAGACGGAACGCTGCAGGTCCGTTTGCAGTACTGTAGCAGCGCGCTCCCTCAAAGACACCAAATCCATAATGTATCGTGGGGGATAGAAAATGGACAGTTGCCTTTTCGAACGGGACAAGTTCTCCGTCCATCCAGATGTATTTTGATTCCATCATTTTACTCCTAATATTATATTTTATACTGATATTTGCACTGAAAAAGGGTAAATTTCACCCTATAGACGCTAAGAGCGCAGAGGTTTATGAAACTATTTGTGAGAAATCCAATACACTGCCTGTGTTCTTGTTCATGTTTTCATATTTCTCGCTAAAATTTTTGCTCCTCGTCCTTTACGTCTCCGCGTTAATGGGGTTTGATCAGCGGGATCAGAGATTAATGAGAAATATCTTTTGTGTGGATTTCCCATGCTACCCGCATTTCAAGAAATTCGATCTACGATTAATTTAGCCATTTCTTGTGTATTCAGAGACAACTCTCCTGGCCCTGCCAGATCTATAGTTCGATGACCGGCGCTGAGCACATGATCTACTGCATTCTCTACAGCTTTAGCTTCATCTTCAAGGTGAAGGGAATAACGCAGCATCAGGGCCATCGATAGAATCGTTCCGATGGGGTTGGCTATGCCCTCCCCGGCGATATCTGGCGCCGAGCCGTGGATGGGTTCAAACAGACCAGGCCCGCCCTCGCCCAAAGATGCGGAAGGTAAATTGCCCATTGATCCTGTTAACACGGAAGCTTCGTCGGTGAGGATATCGCCGAACATGTTGGCAGTCAGGATGACATCAAAGGAAGCCGGGCGCTGGATCAAGAACATGGCCGCGGCATCAACAAGGATATGCTCGAGTTCCACATCGGGATACTCTCCCGCGGTCTCGGTGACGATCTGTCGCCAGAGACGGGAACTTTCCAATACATTGGCTTTATCCACTGAGGTCACCTTACTCCGTCGGCCTCGCGCCAACTTGAAGGCGAGGTGCGCCACCCTGCGAATTTCCGCATCGGTGTAAGACATAGTATCTACAGCTTGGATGCCAATATCGAGTGATCGTCGTTCGCTCGGCTCTCCAAAATAAATACCTCCTGTGAGTTCGCGCACCACCAAAAAATCCACACCTTCCAACCGCTCGGGGCGCAGGGGTGAAGCATCTAACAGATCGGTATGCGGCTTGACCGGCCGCAGATTAGCAAATGTCCCCAATCCTTTTCGCAATGCCAGTAATCCCTGCTCAGGGCGAACGGCAGCCGTAGGGTCATCCCATTTGGGACCACCCACCGCGCCTAAAAGAATTGAGTCTGAACCCTGACACGCTGACAGAGCGACATCCGTCAGCGCAGTCCCATGGACATCCATAGATGCCCCGCCAATCAGATGTTCATCATAAGAGAATTGATGGTCGAATTTATCTGCAACGGCGTCCAACACTTTCCTGGTCGCGCTTAAAACTTCGGGGCCAATGCCGTCGCCGGGTAAAAGTACGATGTTTGCTTTCATGCGAGAGATAATCCAAACTCCATGCTGTCCGCTAAAGCGAGCCAACTGGCTTCGATGATATTGGCGCTAGCTCCAACTGTACTCCAACGCCTATGGTGGTTTTGTGTGTCAATGAGAACCCGTGTTGTGGCTGCTGTTCCGCTATCGCTATCTAAGATACGCACTTTATAGTCGGCCAATTGAAATTCTCCCAGGCGGGGAAATACCGGCAGCAGTGCTTTCCGCAGGGCTGCATCCAACGCATTGACCGGGCCATTTCCATCTGCAACAGTATGGAAGACTTCACCATTCACACACACTTTGACAGTTGCTTCCGCGAACATGCCTCTGCCCTGTCGGTGTTCCACCGTGGCAGAGAAATCGATTAATTCGAAAGGTGGCTCGTAATCCGGCGTTTGGCGATGGAGCATCAACGCCACAGAAGCTTCTGCGGCCTCGAACGAGAAGCCGCGTGCTTCTAAGGCTTTGATCTCTTCCAATACGGCAGCAACAGCATCCCCATCGTCAACATCCAGCTCTAATTCTTCAGCTTTCGAGAAAAGGTTGCCTCGCCCCGAAAGTTCTGACACCACCGTGCGCATCTGATTGCCTACCAGTGTAGGGTCAATGTGCTGGTAGCTGTTGACATTGCGGCGCATGGCCGCCACATGGATACCGCCTTTATGCGCGAAAGCGCTCTGACCTACAAAGGGCATATGTTCATCAGGGGCCAGGTTGGCAACCTCAGCAACAAAATGGGAGACATCGGTCAAATCGGGCAGATTACCTTCTGGCAGGCAGTTGTAGCCCATCTTCAATTCGAGGTCCGGGATTGCACTGCAAAGATTGGCATTCCCACATCGCTCGCCGTAGCCATTGATCGTGCCCTGGATATGTGTAGCCCCTTGATCGACAGCCACGATGGTATTGGCTACACCACACTCACCGTCATTGTGGGCATGGATCCCCAACATTACATCTGGGTACCTGGCGAGAATCTCCTGCACAAATTGGGCAACTTCCCAGGGCATTGCGCCCCCGTTGGTATCACACAATACAACGGTTTCTGCTCCACCCTTTACCGCGGCACCCAGGGTTTGCATGGCGTATTCCGGATCGGATTTGTAGCCATCAAAGAAATGCTCGGCATCATAGACGATTTCTCTACCTTGGTCTTTTAGAAAAGCTACACTCTCTTCAATAATGCGCAGGTTCTCCTCTGGGGTCGTTTTGAGAACATCTTTAACATGCAGCCCCCACGATTTCCCAACCACCGTGCACACAGGAGCTCCCGACTCCAACATGGCCTGGATATTGGCATCCTCAGCGGGATCAGAACCCACCCGGCAAGTTGAGCCAAAGGCAGCGATCTTGGCATGGGTTAAATTCAACTCACTTGCGCGTTCGAAGAATTCGACATCCTTGGGATTTGAGCCTGGCCAACCGCCTTCAATGTAGGCTACTCCCAAGTCGTCCAGCTTTTGAGCAATGCGCAGCTTGTCGTCACAGGAGAGAGAAATCCCCTCTCTCTGTGTTCCATCGCGCAAAGTTGTGTCGTATACAAATATTTGTCTGCTCATAATTTGCTCCTCAACTCACCAAAATAAATTGTGTCGAAACTCAGGAGTTGAGTTTCGACCTCACCTGAGTTTCAGAGATAATCAGCTAATAATAGAAATTCCGCGCTCGATCTCAAAAGCATCAATCTGATCTTCAAATGAACGGATATACCCTAATTGATCCACCCCCTCCAACAGACATTGCCGTGCGAAGGAATCCATTGGAAAATCGACTTCGGACCCATCCGGCAGGCTCAGAGTTTGAGATTTCAAATCAATGGTGATCTCAGCCTGAGGGGCTTCGAGGGTCAAATCGAATAATGATTCCAATAGATCTTCATCAACGACCACTGGAAGTAGGCCATTCTTCAAGGCATTGTTGCGGAAAATATCCGCGAAGGATGTGGAAATTACAGCTTTGATCCCCCAACCGAGCAGCGCCCATGGCGCGTGCTCTCGTGATGATCCGCAGCCAAAATTATCGCCCGCCAACAGGATGCTGGATTTCTGTAATTGGGGTTGGTTCAACACAAAATCAGGGTTTTCTGTCCCCTGGGCACTGTACCGCCAATCATGAAATAAGCCCTCTGCCAGCCCAGCCTTATCGGTGACCTTGAGGTAACGCGCCGGGATGATCTGGTCGGTATCGACGTTTCGATGTGCCAGCGGGATCAATTTTGAAGTTAGGGTTTTAAATTGCTGCATGGTTCAACCTTGGAGTGTCCGAGGATCTGTGACCTTCCCGGTAATTGCTGAGGCCACAGCGGTAAGAGGGCTGGCGAGGAATGTTCGTCCACCTTTGCCCTGGCGGCCTTCGAAGTTACGGTTGCTGGTGCTGACTGCATACTGTCCAGGCTGGAGCTGATCACCATTCATGGCGATGCACATGCTGCACCCGGCGAAACGCCACTCACCACCCGCCTGGCGGACGATCTCATCAATGCCTTCGGCCTCTGCCTGAGCGCGCACTTTTTCCGAGCCAGGGACGACCAGCAGGTGCACATTTTCTGCAACTTTCCGACCTGCTAACAAAGATGCGGCCTGCCGCAAATCGGAAATGCGGCCATTAGTGCAGCTCCCTACAAAGACCACGTCAACCTTCTGGCCTTCAAGAGAACCCCCTGGTTTAAGATCCATGTAGGACAACGCCCCCTCCAGGGCTTCGCGCTCCCCAGGATCAGAGACACGCGCGGGGTCAGGCAATGGGCTCCCAATGGGGACACCCATGCCTGGGTTGGTCCCATAGGTCAACATGGGTTCCAAAGTCGACACATCGATGTGGAGCTCTTTATCATAGCTGGCACCGGGATCTGAAGGCAATGTTTGCCAATAATCCACCGCAGTCTGCCAGACATCTCCCCGTGGAGTGTGTGGGCGATCCTTTAAATAATCGAATGTGACCTTATCTGGAGCGATCAGCCCGGCACGCGCACCGGCTTCGATGGACATATTGCAGAGAGTCATGCGAGCTTCCATATCTAGCGCTCGCACAGCAGAACCGCCATACTCGAAGACATATCCTGTCCCACCACCAATACCAATCTTGGCAATCAAGGCCAGAATCATATCCTTGGCTGTTACACCCGATTGGAGTTCACCTTCGAAGCGAACCAGACAGGTCTTGGGACGATACTGCAGCAGGCATTGGGTAGCCAGGACATGTTCGACTTCGCTGGTGCCGATGCCGAATGCTAGAGCGCCAAATGCACCGTGCGTCGAGGTATGGCTATCCCCACAGACAATGGTCATGCCAGGTTGGGTGAAACCCTGTTCAGGCCCAACAACGTGGACAATGCCGCGCTCGTCGCTGTCAAGATCGTACAGGGGCACGCCAAATTCGTGACAATTGAATTCAAATTGTCGGATTTGCGCTGCGGCCATATCATCCACCAGGGAAAGGCTAAGACCTTTGGTTGGGGTGGAGTGATCCATGGTGGCAACTGTATGCTCAGGGCGGCGCACTTTGAGACCTTTTTGGCGCAATCCAGTAAAAGCCTGAGGCGACGTGACTTCGTGCACCAAGTGTAGGTCAATATATAAAATAGCAGGGGAGCCCGGCTCTTGAGCGACAACGTGACTCTGCCAGATCTTTTCAAAGAGGGTTTGGGGCATAGTTGGTTTGATGGGTTAATGTAAGTTAGTTTGTTTTTTTTGTTGGTTGAGTTCTATCGTCAGAATGCCAGTTTTCCGGAAAGGTGCGTGGCTGAGGGAATTTTTCAGGCTTCCATTCAGATTCTTCTTCCTTTTCCAGACTTTCATCACTATGCGTCATCAATCCAAACAAATTCCACTTTGCAGGGAAGGTGCGTGGTTGAGGGAATTTTTCGGGCTTCCAATCTTTTTCTTCGGGTGTCATGTTTTTTTCCTTAGAAATTGCCTTGAAATTTGATGTTTCGAAGATTTAATTTGTGAACAAATCGTTGTAACGTTTCACGTTCAAACATTCAAGATTAATTTACCGGTTCTGCAACGGAAACTTCGGCTGACTTTTCGCTGCGACCGTAACGTCCGCTGGCGGCCAGCAGCTTATTGATGGCTGCTAAATAGGCCTTTGCACAGGCAACGATGGTATCTGTATCCGCACCGTGACCGCCAAAGGTCAGACGACGGGCGCGTCCACTTTGGGGCGACATTCTCCGTGGGATAGAGCCATTCTCTGCTTTGATCCGCACAGTCACCTCACCTAAGGCATCGATACCTTCTGTGATCGCACGGATGGAAAACTCTAACAACGTGTTTGGGGCTTGAACAATCGCGTCGATGGCCTTGTATGTTGCATCGACCGGACCCGTCCCAATTGCAGCTTGAACATGCAGCTCACCGTCGGGATCAATCAGGCGAACTGTGGCCGTGGGCATACCGATGGTGCCGCAGGCAACTTGCAGGCCATCCAGGCTGAATATCTCCCGCGGCTGGTAGATCTCATCGGAAACCAACGCTTCCAGATCGGCATCGGTGATGGTTTTCTTCTTGTCGGCCAGGTCTTTGAAACGTTTGAAGGTTTGCTTTAGTTCCTCATTATCCAATTCGAAGCCCAACTCGGCCAGGCGCGCCTTTAGTGCGTGACGGCCGGAATGTTTTCCCATCACCAAACGGGAATGACTTAACCCAACTGTCTCAGGGCGCATGATTTCGTAGGTCGATTGGTTTTTCAGCAAACCGTCCTGATGGATACCAGCTTCATGGGCAAATGCGTTCGCGCCGACGATGGCCTTATTTGGTTGAACAGCAATTCCGGTATAGTTGGATACCATTCGGCTGACACGCGAGATCTGCGTGGTGTCGATACCGGTCTCCAGACTGAAGACTGCACGACGAGTGTGCAGGGTCATGGCAATTTCTTCGAGGGAAGTATTCCCCGCGCGCTCCCCAATCCCATTGATGGTCACTTCAGCCTGTCTGGCACCGGCTTGAATGCCTGCCAGGGCGTTGGCTGTGGCTAAGCCTAGATCATCATGGCAGTGGACTGCAACGACGGTATTCTCGATCCCAGGAGTGTGCTCGATAATCCCTGCGATCAATTTGCCAAACTCCTCTGGTGTGGTATATCCCACAGTATCGGGGATGTTGAGCGTGGTCGCTCCAGCCTTGATGGCTTCGCCTAAAACCAGGTAAAGAAATTCGGGGTCGCTGCGACCAGCATCCTCAGGAGAGAACTGGACGTCATCGCAAAAAGATTTCGCATATGCGACCATCTCGTGTACCTGTTCGACCACTTCCTCCGGATCCATTTTGAGCTTATATTGCATATGGATGGGCGAGGTGGCCAGGAAGGTATGAATGCGGGGTCGCTCTGCATGCTGGACCGCTTCCCAGGCCGCATCGATATCTGATTTAGTCGCCCGTGCCAGACCGCAAATGATCGGTACAGTAGGTGATACAGCAGATTCCCCTTCAGTGCGGTTGCCGACTTCTATCGCAATTCGACGCACCCCCTCCAAATCATCGGGAGAGGCTGCCGGGAAACCAGCCTCGATCACATCCACGCCGAGGCGAGCCAAGGAATGGGCAATCTCCAACTTCTCAGAGGATGTCAGAGTCGCACCGGGGGATTGCTCGCCGTCTCGCAATGTCGTGTCAAATATTCGTACGTAATTTGGATTACTATTCATAGATTACTCAATTTACTAATTTTCAAGCTGAACGCTGCCCGTTCAAACGTTCAACTTGAAACGCTTTACTCACCAGGTTTAATCGTTTTCGGATCAACAAAGGGCATCATCTCTCGCAGGTCTGCGCCGACTTTTTCAATTAGATGATCCTGACCCATCTGGCGCTGCTTGTTGAACCATGTGCGTCCGTTCTTGTTCTCCCGAATCCAGTTATCCGCATAGGTGCCATCCTGGATTTCTTTAAGCAGCTTGCTCATCACGAATTTTGTCTCTTCGGTGACTATTTGGGCACCAGCCGTGTAATCGCCGTGCTCAGCCGTATCAGAGACCGAGTAGCGCATATAGTTCATGCCGCCCTGATACATCAGGTCAACGATCAACTTCAGTTCATGAAGGACTTCGAAATAGGCCAACTCCGGCTGATATCCTGCTTCCACCAGAGTCTCAAACCCAGCCTTAACCAATGCGGTGACACCACCACATAAGACAGCCTGTTCGCCGAATAGATCGGTCTCGGTTTCTTCCGAGAAGGTGGTTTCCAGAACACCTGCCCGAGTTGCACCAATACCATATGCGTAAGAAAGGGCTTGTTCCTTGGCTGTCCCGCTGGCATCCTGATGAACAGCCATCAACGATGGCGTTCCGCCACCCTCTACAAAGATCTCTCTCACGCGGTGCCCGGGTGCTTTGGGAGCAACCATGCTGACGTCCACTTCAGACGGAGGCGCGATGGTGCCGTAACGAATATTGAAGCCGTGGGCAAACATCAGGGTCTTGCCAGCCTTCATATGCGGGGCGATATATTTCTCATAGATGGACGGCTGCTCGGTATCTGGCGCCAGCATCATGATCACATCCGCCCAATCTGCAGCATCCTCTATGGGAACCACCGATAGGCCTGCTTCTTCAACTTTGGGCGTAGAATTGCTCCCAGAGCGCAGACCAACTCGAACCTCGACTCCGCTTTCCTTTAGATTAAGTGAATGGGCGTGACCTTGCGATCCATAGCCAATGACTGCAACTTTCTTCGATCTAATCAATGCAGGATTTACATCGTTTTCGTAATAAATGTTTGCCATAATTTCCTCAGTTTCCAGTAAACAGTGTATGTGACCCTAGATCACTATCCACTGACCACTTTCAATTTTTCTTCCTTTTTGTGTCCGTTTGTTCCGGGTGTATGACGAACGCCGACTGCAGAGCCGCGCATCATCGCCACCTGACCGGTTCGTACCATTTCCATAATCCCGATGGGGCGCAAGAGCTCCATCAAGCCTTCGATTTTGTCCTCGGTCCCGGTGATTTCTACCACCACAGAATCTGGAGCAACGTCTACAATTTTGGCCCTAAAGATAGATGCCAGGTTGGCAACCTCAGCGCGCTTCTCAGGCGTGCATTTGACCTTGATCAACGCCAAATCTCTGGTGATAGCCGCCTGATTGGAGACATCCTGAACATCGATGACATTGACCAGTTTATAAAGATTGGCCTCAACCTTGCGGGCATCTACGTTCTCGCTATCCATGACGATGGTCATGCGCGAGACTTCGGGCTTTTCAGTTCGACCGACATTGAGAGATGCAATGTTGAAATTTCGGCGGCGAAACAGTGATGCGACCCGGTTG
The DNA here is from genome assembly GCA_964419495.1 of uncultured Anaerolineales bacterium. Classification (GTDB taxonomy): domain Bacteria; phylum Chloroflexota; class Anaerolineae; order Anaerolineales; family UBA11858; genus NIOZ-UU35. The sequence goes on along the minus strand of CAYQQX010000031.1, from coordinate 21,674 downwards.
AGTACACCGGGTTTGTCTTCTACTAATGCAATAAGTGTGTGCTGCATAATCGTATCCTCCTAACTTATCAATCTGCTGCCGCGGATTGGTCCAATATAGGGCGCCGGATCATTGCATCAAGGTCAGCGCCAGCGGGGACCATGGGGTAAACAGAGTCTTCTTTTTCGACAACAAATTCAATCAATACAGGACCAGGAGTTTGGCTGGCAAACTCTATGGCTGAGAGCGCATCTTTAGGCTCCTCAACCCGAACAGCTGGAATGCCGTGTGCTTCTGCTAATTTGACAAAATTCGGGCTGGTAATTGGCGTAGCAGCGTAGCGTCTATCAAAGAAGAATTCCTGCCATTGGCGAACCATCCCCAGGAACGAGTTGTTCATGATGGCGATCTTGACGTTGGCTCCCTCCTGCTTGACGGTAGATAACTCCGCAGAGGTCATTTGGAAACTTCCATCTCCATCGATCAGCCAAATATCCTGATCTTTTTCAGCGAACCAGGCACCCATGGCAGCGGGCAATCCAAATCCCATGGTTCCTGCCCCACCCGATGTGATCATGCGGTTGGGTTCCTCGAAGGGATAGTATTGTGCGGCCCACATTTGATGTTGGCCCACGCCAGTCACCAATATTGAGTCGCCCTCGGTAGCTTTCCAGATCTCTCGGACAGCGTGTGCAGTGTGTAACTTTTCATCATTCGGCCAGGCCATAATGCTGCGCTCTTCACTCTCAGCTTTCCAATTGCTAATTTGCTCTAGCCACTCATCATGGTCATATTCGTCAATCATAGGGATCAAGTCTGTGAGCACGGTCTTGAGATCGCCGATTAACGCCACATCCACATGGACATTCTTGTGCACCTCGGAGGGATCGATCTCAACATGGATCTTGCGCGCCCTGGGCGCGTACGTGCGCAGTTTGCCAGTCACTCGATCATCGAAACGCATGCCAAAGGCCAGCAAAAGATCCGCATTTTGGATGGCGTTATTAGCATAAGCCTCGCCATGCATGCCCATCATATTCAGACTCAAATCGTGAGAAGCCGGGATGGCCCCAAGGCCCAGTAAGGTCATCGTGACCGGTGTCTGAGTCTTGGTGGCAAAAATTCGCAGCTCTTCCACCGCATCTGACATCAAGACCCCATGCCCGGCAAGGATCACAGGACGTTCTGCCTTTTCAATCAGCTCTACGGCTCTCTCAAGATCAACGACAGGGGCATGTTTGGGCGGTTGATATCCAGGCAGCGATATGTGATCGGGATACTCAAACTCAACCTCTTCGATTTGCGCGTTCTTGCAAATATCGATCAAAACCGGTCCTGGTCGACCGCTTCTTGCGATATGAAATGCCTCACGCACCACCTGGGCAATCTCATCTGCACGGGTGACCAGATAATTGTGTTTTGTAATCGGAAGGGTGATACCCGTGACATCCGTCTCTTGGAATGCATCTCCACCAATTAAATGAGAGGCGACTTGACCGGTAACACAAACGATTGGAGACGAATCCATCATGGCTGTCGCAATTCCTGTCACCAGATTTGTTGCTCCAGGACCAGAAGTTGCCAATGCAACGCCAACTTTGCCAGAAACGCGCGCATATCCGTCTGCGGCATGGGCTGCGCCTTGCTCGTGGCGAACGAGAACATGATGAACGGGGTATTCCAGCATGGCATCATGGATGGGCATTATGGCACCACCCGGATATCCGAAGGCAACCTCGACACCTTCGCGGATCATACATTCCCAGAAAATTTCAGCACCTGTCTTTTTCATAAATACATCCTTTGGCAAAAATACCTTTATGTAAATTACCTACGAAATATAATTTCTAAATCAACACAGCTCCCTGGCTTGCACTGGTTACCATGCGAGAATATCGCCGCAGCCAGGAACTATCTATTTGTGACTCGAAGGGTGGCAACGCCGCCAACCTCTGCTCAATTTCTGTATCGCTCAGTTGCACGTTGATCGTGCGGGCTTCTAAATCGATATCGATGATGTCACCATCTTCCAAAGCCGCGATGGGACCACGTGCAGCGGCCTCGGGGCTGATATGGCCAATACACGCGCCACGCGTGCCGCCTGAGAAACGCCCATCGGTGATCAAGGCAACCTGATCTCCCAGACCCATGCCCATGATGGCAGAAGTTGGGGAGAGCATTTCCTGCATACCTGGGCCTCCCTGCGGACCCTCATAGCGGATGACGACTACATCTCCGGGTTGAACTTCATGATTGAGAATGCCAGCCATGGCATCATCCTGACTTTCGTAGATACGGGCCGGACCGGAATGTTTACGCATTGTCTGTGATACACCACCTGTTTTGACAACTCCGCCCTCGGGGGCTAGATTACCAAAGAGAATGGAGAGTCCGCCCTTTGCAGAATGGGGATTCTCGAGAGGGTGAATCACTTCGAAATCTTTGATACTGTTCCCAGCGATTGATTTCCGGAGGGTGGTTCCAGAGACCGTGGGGCGATCAAGTTCCAATGTGTTACCTGATTTGGCAATTTCATTCAAAATGGCAGGGATCCCGCCGGCGCGGTGGATATCTTCCATGTGCCATTTCCCTGAAGGGCTGACTTTAGTAAGGTGCGGCACTCTATCGGCTACTGCGTTGATGCGCTCTAGGGAATACTCAACACCTGCTTCATGGGCTAATGCCAATGTATGCAGCACAGTATTGGTACTGCCCCCCATGGCCATATCCAGGGCGAAGGCATCATCGATGACTTCCGCGGTGACGATCTTCCGAGGGGTCAGGTCCTCATCGACCAGATTCAATATCTGTCGAGCAGCCTTATCGGCCAGGGCTTCGCGTTCCTCTGTCAACGCTAACGCTGAGCCGTTATATGGCAGCGCCAACCCCAGTACCTCGAGCAGGCAATTCATCGAATTGGCCGTGAACAACCCTGAACATGATCCGCAGGTGGGACAACCGTAATCTTCCAACATCTTCAGACGGGCTTCGTCGATTTTGCCAGCCTTATACGCTCCAACTCCCTCGAATACAGAGATCAGATCAACGGTCTCACCCTCTGGAGTTTTTCCTGCTGCCATAGGACCCCCAGATATGAATATGGCAGGAATATCTACACGCAACGCGGCCATTATCATCCCAGGGACAATTTTGTCGCAGTTGGGAATGCAGACCATGCCATCAAATTGGTGAGCCTGTATCATGGTCTCGACGCTGTCTGCGATCAGTTCTCGTGAAGGCAGGCTGAATTTCATCCCAGAATGACCCATAGCGATGCCATCATCGACTCCAATGGTATTGAACTCAAAGGGTACCCCTCCTGCGTCTCGCACTGCATCTTTGATCAGGCGCCCAAATTCCTGCAGATGGACATGTCCGGGAATAATATCCACGTAAGAATTTACGATGGCAATGAAAGGTTTGCTGAAATCCTCATCTTTCACGCCAGTGGCCTTGAGCAAGGACCGGTGTGGAGCTCTTTCGTATCCCTTTTTGATTTGATCAGATCGCATAGATTTTCTCTGTACTCATTAAGCTTTTGGTTTATCCCCCAATGCTCCTGCATTGGGGTGGTTACAGAGCTTTATGGATTTCGCCCTGGTTGTGCCTCCCCCCAATGCTCCTGCATTGGGGTAGTTCAAATGGCGAAAAGGATTCGCCTTTTGAACTAAAAAAGGCTGCCCATGTGGGCAGCCTCTTCAGTTTCTCTTCAGGTAATGTTATCTTTGTTTCCTGTTCTTACTCATCACCGTCCTGACTGCCCAACCACGATTATGGCTCTCGACTAATAGTACAAGAACCAGCAGGCTAATCAGGATAATAATAGATAGGAACGATTGAATCATTAGATGTTCTCTGTGAACAATTTGTGTAAGTGTACGGCCGGAGGTACTATTTGTCTACCGGCAAAACATACAATAAATCAGATTGAAAATTGTGCACAATGACGAGGTGATTCTGTTCAGATTCCCCCAAGAATTTTTATTCAGAAGAGGTCATTTTGTGGATTCGAAGGGCTAATTGGGCCGCCAAGAGTGTTTCGGTGTTATCAAAATCAATACCACTGATCTCAGTAATCCGATCAAGCCGGTATGTCAGGGTGTTGCGATGAATAAAAAGGGCTTCCGCTGCCTGAGATAAGTTGCCATTATTATCAAAATAAACTTCTAGGGTATGGAGCAATTCCCCTGCCCCTTCATAAGCAAGTAGGGGGCCTAATACCTTGGTCTTAAATGAAGTGAGTTCCGGGTGATGTTCTAATTGGAGCAAGAGCCGGTACACTGATAGATCCGGATAATACAGCGGCCTCTTTTCTCGCAGTCTGCGAGCCATTTCCAGGGATTGGCCTGCCTGTTGGAACGAAGATCGCCAATCATTCAATTCTACGGCGGCGATCCCTATGCCGCAGCGCGCCGGGAATTGGGGGAACTCGTCCTTCGCCCTCTCCAAGACTTCATTTCCAAAGGATATCGCCTTATCCGGACGGCCATTGTCTGGAGGTAGCTCGAAGATGCAGACGATTTCAGCCCCCATAGCTTCGACGATGATCCGATGTCCTTTTTGACTGACCTCTCCGTTGATCAGGGTTTCCAATCTTCGCATCGAGGGTGGTTTAGATGAAGGATCGACAGCTTCTGAAACCTGATGAGGGGGATCCCAAGTAAAGCGCATGGCGACATGGGCATGATCCAGGTTCAACCCCATATTCTGAACCCAAAGGACCGAATCTCGGGAATCCATATTTTCGTGCAGCAGCGCGGTAAGCAAATTCCCTTTTAGACGTTTCTCAGTTTCACGAACCGCCTTCGCGCGCGCCATCTCCACTGCGCAGACCGAGGCCCCCTGCTCGGCAACCAGATAATCTAAAGAATCCATCATCTTGGTGATATCCACGAGAGATAAATATCCGCGCGCCACACCGCCCACAGAAATCGGTGTAATAATGCGTTCCATTTCACCAGGTAAGCTTTGCACCTTGATGGTTGATTGTTTGCCAACTTTTTTTCGATCCAGAAATTCTTCGGGAATATTTTCCTTTTCCAACAAATCCACTAGTAGATCTTCCCAAATGGAATGTAGAGACGATGATGGGAAATCGGCCAGAATCCCCAGTCGTTTATCCTGTATGACGATGCCTCGCCCAGAGAGATCGAACATTGCGCGGGCAAGCACGTTCAAACCGTCCCCTTCAGCAGCGATCTGGGAAAGCTGAGCGTGAATGCGGACGCCGCGCTCCATCATGTGAGCCCGCTGGTTGATCAGGATCGTCAGCATGGTACGATAGATATCTCGAATGTTATCTTTGGCGGGAATGGAAACAACTGGAAATTCCGAAGGGAGGTTTGACATGCTTGGGGGCGAATCACCCACAATGATCACGGCAACCCCACCCCTCTTCCAGGTCTGATCAACATCTTTGGGGGAAAGTTCCGTCCCAGAGATCAAGAGTACATCCCCCTCCCCGATATCGTCAATCGACAAAGCCACCCATTGCATAGAGGTTTCCGCGAACGCTTCTGCAGAGATCCAATGTGGCGATTCTGCAAAACTCAATCGAAGTAACTCTCGCAAGGTTAACGACGGTTCATTCATTCATTATATTTTACGGCAAAGAGGGGATTTGGTATAGGAAGATCAGTCTGGAAACTTCATGCACTGCCCGCGCCAGACTTGTCGAAATCGCCTACGGGTGGCGTTGCCCAAATGCCGGCGACAGCTAAAACTATCAAGATGATGGCAATGCTGAGCAGTGAATTGAAGAAGTCCCCAGTCCGGTCGAAAGAAACGCCCATCAAGAAAGGTCCGATGCTGCTGCCAGCTACAGAAGCAGACCAAACGCTGCCGCGGATTTTTCCCAAATGCTCTCGGCCAAAGTACCGCACCCAAACCGTGTTCCCCAATCCCCCGAACAAACCTTGGGAGAGGCCCAGAATAAGGGTATAAACCAACACCACTGACCCGCCTGGGACGAATATCAAGGCAACAACCGCCGCGCTGTAAAGTGCAAATGAACCAAATGCCATCCAGCGTAACTGGATCCGGTCCGCGATAACACCACCAGCGATCTGGAATACGGCTGAAACCAGCATAAGGATCAGGTAACTGGCCGCAGCTTGCTCTTCTGTTAATCCTTTATTCGTAAAGATAGGCAGCAAATTGAAAGTAATGGCAGTGGCAATGGCTGCCCAAGCAAACCAGGACAATGTCAGAATCCAATAGGAGCGGGTGCGCATGGCCATCTTCAAGGTTAATTCATTTTCTTGTGTTTGCGTATCCCCACCCGGCTGAGGCTGATTTTTACGATCATTAGCATCGATCTCCTGACCAATTTCTTCTGGTCGGTTGATATAGAAGAATATTGCCACTGGCATCATGACAATAAATACACTCATCCCAGCCAATTTGTAAGTCATGCGCCAGCCTACTTGATTGATCAATGCCAACACACCAATGGGTATAGCACCGATCATCAGGTTCACCGCCACATTTTTTATCCCCGAGATGGTTCCCAATGTTCTACGGAACCACATTGGCAACATATTCACGGAAAGCAGTTCGAGGGCGCCCTGTCCCAACAAGCGCAAGAAGAAAAATGCCAGAAATAGAATTACCAGGCTGTTCACCTGGGAAATAAAAACGCATGCCAGGGAGAACAGGCTTACGATCAGGAACAACATTCGGCGAATTCCCAAACGATCGGACCCATAACCAACATACGATTGTGGTATTGCAGCCAACACTGTGCCAAACATATACGCGCCAGTAAGCTGGCTCAAACTTAAATTAAGTGTTTCTCGCAAAAATGGGTTGAATACCGATACCATGTATGTCTGGCCGGGGCTGGTGAAAAATGAGCCCAGGACCGAAATGGGGAGGATGATCCACCCATAGTAAAACGAGATGCGATCAGCCAGCCAATGAGTCTTCCGAGATACAATCGATGAATCCATAGTGTATGTTTGTCACTCAGAGCTGCAGCGCTTCCGCAAAAACTTCAATGGGATGAATTGCTCTTCTATTGGTCGTGTGTTTTATTTGATCCCTGCATGAGGTGCCTGTCGCACAAATGATCGTATCAGGTTGGGCAGCGCGTATTCGAGGAGCCAAGGACAATTCAGCCAGTTGAATGGAAAGATCGTAATGCTCTCGTTCATAACCAAATGAGCCTGCCATTCCGCAGCAACCAGAGTCGATCAGTTCGACAGTGCAGTTTGGGATCAGTCGAAGCAATTTTAATGTACCCTCCACACCAAAGATGGCTTTTTGTTGGCAATGTCCGTGGAAAAGGATCCGACGAGGCTGCTGATCAAAGCTCAAGGAAAGCCCCCCTGATTTCATCTGATCCAAGATAAATTCTTCAAACAGCATCGTCATGGATGCCACAGCATCCGCATTTTCTCCTCCCACCAAGTCCGGGTATTCATTGACCAACATAGCCATAACACTGGGTTCACACCCCACTATGGGGATCCCTTCTTTCGCGTAGGGCGCTAATAATTCGAGGTTAATTTGTGCCAGGTCATCTGCCTTCTCCAACAAACCCTTTGAGACAGCCGGGCGGCCAGAATCCACTTTATCCTGGAGGACGATGGCTTCAAATCCTGCTGCCTCCAGCACTTTGATCGCCGCCATCCCGATTTGAGGGTCGTTGTATTCCATAAACGTATCATGAAAAAATAAGACGGGCCTTTTTTCAGTATTGGATGAGCCATCGATACGCATTTTTTTGTACGTTTGGCCGAACGTCTCAGTGGCAAGTTCGGGGAAAGTCCTCTCGGGATGAATGCCCAAGGCGGACAAAGCCCATTTTCCGGGACCCTTCATCAATCCATTGGCGAGGGGTGCCAATGGCTGGGCGAATTTGTTCAATCCCCCAATATTAGCAAATACTCGTGAGCGAAGAGGAATTCGATGGGTTTGATAGTATTGATGCAAGAATTCCGCTTTGAGCTTGGCCATATCGACGGCAGAAGGGCATTCACTCTTGCAGGCGCTGCAGGATAAACATAGATCTAAGACTTGATAAACTTCATTTGATGTCATCCCCTCAAAGCCGAGATGTCCCATCATAGCCGCCCGTAAGGCGTTGGCACGTCCTCTGGTGCTGTGGGTCTCGTCGTTGGTTGCCTGAAAGGAGGGGCACATTACTCCCTGGCCAATTTTTCGGCAGACTCCCGCTCCATTGCACATTTCCACCGCACCCGAAAATCCTCCATCGTTAGCGAAATTAAACACGGTATTCTCAGGTTGAAGTGGAAGCTGATAGCCGCTCCCATAGCGAAGCAGTGTTTCATCATCCATGCGAGGCGGATTCACCACCTTGCCTGGGTTGAGACGGTTTTCTGGATCGAATGTTGCTTTGACTTTCTTGAAAGCATCCGTAATTTCTGGTCCATAAAGAGTCTCCGAGAATTCGCTCCGTACCAGGCCTTCTCCGTGCTCACCACTGGTCGTCCCGTTGTATTTGAGCACCAATTCCAGGGATTTTTCAGCAATTTCGCGTAAATGACGCATACCGGCTTTCGTCTTGAGGTTGACCAATGGGCGCACATGCAAGCAGCCCGCGCTGGCGTGCGCGTACATGGCTACTCGCTCAACACCCACATTGTGAGAAAATTCGAAAATTTCACTAATATAATCCGCGAGATGTTCAATGGGAACCGCAGCATCCTCAATGAAAGGGATCGGTTTGGCATCTCCTCGCACGCTCATCAAGATTCCCAAACCAACTTTGCGCACATACCAGACGTTGGTCTGCTGTTTCGGATCTGATATGATCACAACGGGTTCCTGGTGATTGATCTTTTGCAGCATACTGCGCAAATTTTGTATGCCTTGGTCCAATTCCACTTCCGACTCACCGGCAAATTCAACCAGCAGAACGATATGAGGATCTCCCTCCACAAAGGTCAGCAAGCGCCGGTATTCGACCTTATCTCGGGTCAAATCCAACAGCATTTTGTCCAATACCTCTATGGCGGAGGGCTGGCTTTCCATAATGGTGGGCACTGCTTCCATCGCGGTGCGCAACTCAGAAAAATGTACCATGGCCAAACGCTTATTCTTCGGGATTGGCACCAAATTAAGCGTAGCCTCTGAGATAATCCCAAGGCTTCCCTCGGAACCAACCATCAACTGGGCCATGTTCGGGACTTGCTGGCGGGCTAAAAGATGCAGATTGTATCCCGCCACGTGGCGAAACGTATTTGGGTATCTAGTAGCAATTTCATCTGCATACTCATCCAAAATACCCGAAACTGATTGATAGATATCCCCTTCAAGCCCTTGTCGCTGGGCACGTTTATCCAATCCACCATCGAATTCATCGAAGGTAACGTTACTGCCATCAGCAAGCACCACGTCTGTTGACAAGACATGATCGTGAGTCATTCCGTATACAATGGAATGCGCCCCAGTAGAGTTATTCCCCAAGATACCACCCATTGTGGCGCGATCACCGCTGGCGGGGTCTGGTCCATACATCAAGTTGTGGGTGGCTAAGACCCGATTGAGGGCGCCTAAAGTAATGCCTGGTTGTGTCCTGACGGTTCGTTTCTCTGGATTTATATCGACAACTTGATTCATATAGCGGGAGAGGTCGAGGATCAGCGCATGGCCAATGGCATTCCCACACAAGCTGCTGCCGCCACCACGAGGCAAGATGGGCACACCATGGTTGGCTGTAATTTCCACCGCAGCGGAGATCTCATCTGCAGTTTTGGGAAATGCAACGCCAACCGGCATCATCTGGTAGATGCTCGCATCTGTGCTGTATAAGAGGCGAGAGATCTGGTCGAATGCGACATGAGATACTGCTCCTTGAAGATCATGGATCAGTTCTTGGGTGGCCTCAATAGAGTCAGGATGATGTAAATTCATAGCGCCTCTTGGAAGGGGTAACAAACCAATTTTGAAAATCTACCGGAGATATTATCACGATCCAGGTTAATTACGATAGTGTTATACTTCTGTGGATACCACCCTAAGGACATCATGATCTAAGCATGCACGAACTTCCCATCACCCAAAGCATCCTCGATATTGCCATCCGGCACGGCGAAAGCTCCAATGCCAAACGAATCACCCACCTGTATATTGTCATTGGGCAGTTATCATCTGTTATAGATGACTCGGTGCAATTCTACTGGGATATCCTTTCCAAGGATACGATCGCCGAGGGATCTCAGCTGAATTTTGATCGCATTCCCGCCAAGCTCGAATGCAATGACTGCAGAAATACTTATTCTCTGGAAGATGGAACCCTGATGCCCTGCCCCCAATGCGACAGCATCCACGTCACGGTCATCGAAGGAAAAGAATTCCGATTAGACAGCATAGAGATAGAAGAGTAAAAATTTCCCCATAACTGGGGATTAATCGTTTACTCTCCCGATGCGGTAGGAACCAATGGTTCGCCTGGGAGTTTTTCTTCGTAAAACTCCATTTCGACCTCTTTGCTACAAAAAAACGGCGCCATATGGCGCCGTTTTTTTTGCGCTCCCGGTGTGGACTCGGTGCGTGGCTCTGCCACGCATGGAGATTTTGCTTCGCAAAACTCCTTTTCGTTCTCAATGCTAATCCCAAAAAAAGACAGCGACCCAGTCGCTGTCTTTTTTGCGCTCCCGGTGCGACTCGAACGCACAACCGTCGGCTTAGAAGCTTTAGAGATCGTTGTCTATCCCGTACATCTGGTGGTTCTGAGTCCAACAATCCCACATATGGGGGCAGTAATTGTCCAATGTGTGCATCCTATACAGTGCTTCCACTCAGTTTGCACGTCGGTTGCACGCCGCAGATTATTTCACATCCAACTGGATTGCCGATCTGTCATCGATCATCCAACAAATATGAAATCCCCACAAATCTTTGTGGGGATTTTTACTACCTGACAACAAATGCATAGCGCGCCTGGGGGGACTCGAACCCTCAGCCTGCGGTTTAGAAGACCGCTGCTCTGTCCAATTGAGCTACAGGCGCAATATCATACTCCGGAGGGGAATCGAACCCCTGTACGTGCTCTGGATACCACTGCCTATCCCTGAGCTATGGGAGTACAGGTAGAATTTTAGTATATACACCTATTGATGTCAATTAATTTTATCACGGGGTTTCGAAGCGAGAGAGAATCGCCACACCCACCCAACACCTGAACACCAGCGTGGCAGCTTCTGTTCCCAACACAGCCCGACTCATTAAAGACTCGATTAAACGAAAATAATGGTCGGAATTGTCATCTAACCGACAGACTTTAGCGTGTTATTGATTTAACAACTCATGTTACGCAGTAGCAGGCTGCTGAGAGAGTTCCGATTGCAGCTTTTTCAGTTCTTGGAAAGCTACCTGCAAAGCCGAAAAATACAACTGAGCTTTTAGCTGGTAGTGATTCTTGTTAGTTTGCACCTTCAACAATTCAATTTTGACAAACGACCATAGTGCAGCCACAAAATGATTGGTTTGAGTCGTCTCTGTACGAGTTGGTGATTTCGCCAATGAAGCATTCTGTTTGAGCAAACGATGATACTCTTCGACTTTCCACCGTTTTTGGTAGATTGTGATGATTTGGTCAGCATCCAGGCTCAAATCACTGGTCACCAGATAGCGCACACCGGTTGAGCCATCTTTGTTTGTAAAGACTTGGCGTACTAAATGAAGCGGAAAGGGAACCCCTTCCAGGTAAATGGTTTGGGTAGTGCCTTCTGGTACTTCCAGTTGATCGATCTGCTGGTACTTACCTTTGGATTTATCATCTTCGGACAAGGCTACTTTGCGATTGCTCTTGAGCGCCATGATGAAATCTTTCTTCAAGTCTAGTTTCACAAAGCGCATGTTCTCTGCAGAAGCAAACCAGATATCGTTGAGTACATACTTGAATGGGATCTTGTTTCTGTAGGTAGCCAGCAACATGCGGCGAGCGTGCTCGTTCTTGGTAATCTTGCTTCTGCGTTTCTCTTTGCCTGTTTTCTTGTCGATATATTTCTCTGTCTTGTAGACAATCTCGAAGGCGACTGGCAAAGCAACTTCTTGGGCGTAATACAGCGCTGTGATGAAATTGATCCCTTTGACGCTGCGCCCTTTTGAATGGTCATAGTGCCAACAGATGATCTCATTCTCATCCGTGTACGGTTTTTCCTCAATGGAATCATCTATGATCATCAGACCATCGCTCTGCTCGATTTATCGCACCTGTGGCTTGACCATCCGCCACCACTCTTTGGATGTCATTTTTGGACTGGCCAGCATCCGGCTCACCTGGTCATGACTGATTTCTCCATCCATAAGTTTGGATAATCCTGTGGCTGTCGTTTGTCCGAATGAGCTAATCAAATAATCTGTGTACAGGTCGAGGATTTCTTTGTTCATAGCTTTCTCCTTGACCTGATTTTATCCTGTTATTCACTGCCCAAGTGCGTAACATGAGTTAATAAAAAAGCTTGGAGATAAAAACTATCTCTCTATCCACGCGATTATTGACTAGATCGCGATATAATTTGACCCAGGTCACTGATTTCCCGATTGAGGTCCACTATGCCCACAGATATAAACGTCCAAATTGAGCGCCGCCGCCAACGCGCGCGTGAAGAGATTACAAAAATCACCAACAAAGGTAGCCACCCGCTTTTCAGTCAATTCGAGGTCGTCTCGGTTTCTGGACGCAGCTATCGTGTCGAGATTCGCTCCCTCGATGAATTACAAAACACTTGCACTTGCCCCGACTACAAAACCAATCTGATCGGCACCTGCAAACATATCGAGAGCGTACTGCTTCATCTACGAGATGAATACGCAGACCGCTTGGACGAACTCTCGAAGGAACGGCCGCGCGGTACGAAAATCTATCTGCATTACGGCATGGATGTGACCGTGCGCGTAGAATTGCCTATCCCCGATCGAGCCGCTTTGCAAGAACTACTCACCCGCAACTTCGATCCCGCGGGCGTGTTGATCGGTTCTCCTCTGCAAGCGCTACCGGTATTGATGGTAGCTCTGGAGAAACTGCCGCCCCACGACCGCTCCCTGGTGCAAGTGGCTGAAGCCGTGCGTCAACACCTGGAATTGCTGCAAGATCGCGACGAGATCCAGCGTCAAAAGGAATGGTTTCTCGATCAGGTCGAACGCGGCAACCGTTCCTTTAGTGTGCTCTCCACCCGACTGTACCCCTACCAGGAAGAGGGGGCTATGCACCTGGTTTTTGGCCGCCGCGCCATGCTGGCCGACGATATGGGCCTGGGGAAAACCGTTCAGGCCATCGCTGCATCGGCTTTACTCAAAGAGTTGCGCGACATCCAGCAAGTTCTGATAATCTGCCCGGCCTCGCTCAAACACCAGTGGGCGCGCGAAATCCGGCGTTTCACTTCTTTATCCGTGACAGTTATCGAGGGCAATAAGCAGAAACGGCGCGAACTTTATCGGGAAACATCTTTCTTCAAGATCATCAACTATGAATTAGTGCGCTTTGACGATGATGAACTCTTCGAACAACGCTACGATCTGATCATCCTCGACGAGGCCCAGCGCATCAAAAACTGGCGCACCAAGACCGCCCAAATGGTCAAAAGCCTGCGCAGCCGCTACGCTTTCGTACTCACCGGCACCCCGCTCGAAAACCGCATCGATGAGCTTTACAGCATCTTCCAATTCCTCGACCCGCGCATCCTCGGCCCGTTGTGGCATTTCAACGACCGCTTCTATCAGCTAGAGAAGAAACCGCGCGGCGGCTACAAAGTGCTGGGCTACCAGAACCTGGATGAGCTGCGCGCCCTAATCGCTCCCTACACTTTGCGGCGCACGCGTGACGAAGTACTCACCGACCTACCTGACCGAACGGATAACAACTTCTTCGTCGAGATGACCGATCCCCAGTGGAAAGCCTACAACGAGTTCAAAGAAACGCTGGCCAGGCTGATCGCTAAAGCCCGGCGGATTCCGCTCTCCCCAAAGGAGCGCGAGATTTTGCTGATGTGCCTGGTCAAAATGCGCATCATCTGTAACGCCCTAGCCCTGCACGACAAAGAACTTCCATCCAAAGACCACGAGAAAACCGGCCCTAAACTGGGTGAGCTAGGGCAAATTCTCAGCGACGAGATCGCCAGCAACGGCCATAAGGCCGTGGTCTTCAGCCAATGGAAGGGGATGCTAGAGCTCACCGAGCCGGTTATCCAGCGCGTCGGCCTGGGCTACGTCAAACTCACCGGAGATGTTCCCTCCCACAAACGCGGCGATTTGATCGAACGTTTCTTCGATGACCCCGACTGCCGCGTCTTCCTCTCCACCGACGCCGGGGGTGTGGGCCTCAATTTACAGGCCGCCAGCCTGGTCATCAACCTGGATTTACCCTGGAACCCGGCCGTGCTGGAGCAGCGCATCGCCCGCGCTCACCGTCATGGACAGCCTCATTCGGTACAGGTCATCAACCTGGTCTCCAAGGGCACCATCGAGGAGCGCATGTTAGATACCCTGGCGGCCAAGCGAAATGTCTTCGCCGGCGTTTTCGGCGCGGATGAAGCTCTCACAGCCATTAAATTCGAGGATACCGGCCAGGGCTTGCTCAAACAGCTCGACGAGTTGATCGAGCAACCCGCTGAAGTCGAATTAGCGCTGGAACCGACCGCGGCCGTCGAAGAAACCCCCAAACCGACCATCAGAGGTTTCGCCGACCTGTTATTGGCGCAATTCCCTGGGCGGGTACTGGTGGTACGCAAGCCCCCGATGGGCGAGGGGGTCCTGGTCGTGGTAGACCATTCACCCGCCGATTTGCGCGCTCAAGTCAAGTCTATGCTGGCGGAGTATTTCGCGGCTGACAGCCCGCCCCTGCACCTGATGGAGCAGGAAGGCTACCGGGCGTTGACCGCCTTCATCCCGCCCACTCCTGCCGATGCTGAAATCTTTCGCGCCGCGGCCGTGCCCTCTCCTGCAGGCCCCAGCGGGCGCGAATTCATCGAAGCCCGACGGGTGAAGGCCCGTGAAGGGCTGGCTTTTTCGGCCAAACGTCTCTCTCTGGCTGAAGTTGTACTCAACGGCGGCTTCCCCGAAGAGATGCTGCGCCCGATCCGGGAATCTTTGGGCTGGGGATTCACCTCCTTGCTGACGCTCCACAAAGATCACGAGCCCTGCGCCGACCTGCCCTCCCCACGCCTGATCCACGCCGAATTGGTCGAGAAGAAGCATCTCCCCGAAGAGCTATCCATGCGGCTGGCGCGTGTCCGAGAGCTGACTGCGCCCCCTGAGGAAGAAGAAACCGCACCCCCTCCCTCCCTGGAAACCGGCAAAACCCTGATCGCCGACGTGCGCGCTCTGATCGAATTGGCTGAACAGCAGGTGGTAAAATTGGGATTATAGAAATGGATTTTCAAGTATGCAGCTAGACAAAGACCTCTACCGCAAAGTCTACGAATTACACCGGCAGTGGAACGAAGCCGAAAAAATCGAGCGCGCCCGTAACGCCGGTCAACTCTCGCCGGAAGAGGCCTGGAGACAGTATATCGATCTGGTCGAATTCTGTTGGCGGATTTGCCCTGAGCAGGGTCAACAGCAACGTGAGCAAAAATTAATCCACCTGAACCGCTACTACGACCGGCTCCAGAAACTGGAAATGTGGAGACACGCTCGTGCCCAAACAACTTGATTCTCCTTTGCGCACAGCGGTAACCTTTCTCGAAAAGCACGGCTACCGCTACGCAATCGTTGGCGGTGTAGCATTGCCTCAATGGGGCGTTGTGCGCGCCACCTACGATGTTGACATCAAAGTTCTCGTTCCAGATACAGACTACGCCGCCACGCGCTCCACTCTCGGTGCGGCATTTCCAACGCTTGCCCGGCCTCACGCGCCTGATAACCCGTTCATCATCGCTGTCTCTATCGAAGGCGTCACTATTGATTTTCTATTAGCTTTGCCCGGCTACGAAGAACTCATCATTGAGCGCGCCGTGCAGCGCGACTTGGGCGGCTGGTCGGCTTGGATATGCAGCGCCGAGGATTTGATCATACAGAAAGTTGCCGCCGGGCGCGAAAAAGACTGGCCTGATGTGGAAGCCTTATTGATCGAACAGTGGGGCAAGTTAGACAAGACTTATATCGAAGATTGGATCTCACAATTTGCCGAGGCGCTGGAGAAGCCTGACATCTGGCAGCGATATATGGATTTGGTGGCCAGCGTACAATCGCTGCATTGAGCATCAACAATGCCCGCCCACATTCTCCTCGCCCCCGCCGCCAGCGGCAAAACCCAATACTCCATCCAACTCATTCGGGAAACGCTGACTGCCGAGCCGCTGGCATCCATTACCGTCATCCTGCCCAACCAGATTCGCGTCTCTGAATTCCGCCGCCGCCTGGCTGATGCCGGGGGCGCGCTGGGGGTACAACTGTTCACCTTCCATACCCTCTACGCCGAAATCCTGACCCGCGCCGGGCAGCCCCGGGCGTGTCTGCTCGACCCCGTCCAGGTGCGTTTGCTGCGGGCTATCGTAGACCGGCTTGACGATGAAGGCCGCCTGCGCCACTACGCCCCGCTGCGCGCCAAACCTGGCTTCATCACCGCTTTGCGCGCCACCATCGAAGAATTGAAGCGCGCCCGCATCGAGCCGGGTGATTTTTCATCTGCCGTATCCGGGATGGGCGATAACCTTACCGAGATTGCCGCGATCTACAATGCCTATCAGGATTGGCTTCTGCGTGAGGACTGGGCTGACCCCGAAGGACAGGGCTGGCTGGCGGCTTTAGCACTGGATGCTGATCCCCGACTGGAAAGCGGACTCCGTTTAGTGGTGGTCAACGGCTTCGATGAGTTTAACCCCACCCAATTGGGAGTCCTGGCCCTGCTGGCCCAAAGAGCCGCCCAGACCATCATCACCTTGATCGGCGACCCCGAAAACCCCGACCGCCTGGCCCACCGCCGCTTCCGCCGCGCCCAAACCGCCCTCACTGCCGCTCTCAATTTCTCCCCCGCTCCCCTGCTCCCCAGCACTCCTGCACCCTCGCCCCTCTCCCTCATTGAAGCTAACCTGTTCGAATCAACGGGTCAGCGAGACAGCGAACCGGCAAACCATCAATCTTCAACCATTAATCTTCAATTCATCGAAGCACAGACTCGTTCCGCTGAAGCCCGCGCCGCCCTGCGTTGGGTCAAAACCTGCATTGTGCAAGATGGCATCGATATATCCGATGTCGCCATCCTGACCCGCGACCTGACCCCCTATCGCCCCTTCCTCGAAGAAGTCGGCGTTGAATTTGGCGTGCCGCTGCGGGTACTCGGCGGCTTACCCCTGGCCGAGAACACAGCTGTGGCCGCTTTGCTCTCTCTGCTATCGATCCCCGCCCTGGATTGGCCGCGCCGCCCCGTGTTAGCCGCCTGGCGCAGCCCTTATTTCGACTGGTCTGCAGAAAACATCTCCCCTGCGGATGCCGCCGCGTTAGACGCCATCACCCGCATCGGGAAGGTGATCGCCGGGTTTGGACAATGGAGTGAAGCCTTTGAGCAACTCGCCGGACAGAATCAGCCCGACAAGGATTTCACCGATGAAGAAAAAATCCCCCTGCTCCGTCAAACAAGGAAATGGTTAGAGAAAGGTGGGCGCGAGAGATTCGATGCCTTTGTGACTCGCATCGAGCCGCCTCCACAAGCAACCATCCGCGAGTACGCCGCCTTCATCGAAGACCTGATCGGCGACGACCCCGCTCTGGCAACCCGCTTCGCGTCCCCCGAAGTTAACACATCCCTACGGGTGGTGGCCCAGGCTCGTCAAAACCCGGCTACCACCGAGCGCGACATCGCCGCTCTGCGCGCCTTCAAAGATGCGCTGCGCGGCTTAGTGCTGGCTGAATCAGTGCTGGGCACGCAGCCCCTTGAATACGCCGACTTCTTCGCAGAGTTGCGCGGCGCGGTCGAAGCCGCCACATATTCCGCTAAACCTGAATCCGGGGTGCTGATAGCCTCTGTATTGGATGCCCGCGGGCTCTCTTTCCGCGCCGTGGTTATCCTGGGGCTGTCGGAGGGCGAGTTCCCCCAGGCCGAGCGCGAAGACCCCTTCCTGAGCGAAGCCGACCGCGCCACTTTGCGGGAACGCGGCCTGACCATCGAGACCAAACTGCGCGGGGACGAACCATCTTTCTTCTACCAGGCCGTCACCCGCGCCCGTGAGCGGTTGCTGCTCTGCCACCCCTACCTGGCCGATGACGGCCAACCTTGGGAAGCCTCACCTTACTGGATGCACCTACGGCGTATGTTCGGGGGGGCGCAACCCCAACGCGCCCGCCCGCAAGACCCCCTCTCCCCGGAGCAAGCCGCCTCTCCGATCGAATATTCCCAGGCCAAAGGAGAGATCGACCCCCACATACTGCGGGGAACATCCATTCTCCAATCCCGTCTCACTGACCAAATCGCTGGTCCCTACAACGGCAAAGTCCCTGAACTTTCCCCTTCACTCATCACACATTACGCTTCAAATTATGGCTGGAGTACCAGCAAACTCGAATCCTACGGAACCTGCCCTTTCTATTTCTATATCGCCTACGCTCTCGAGTTGGAGCCGCGCACCCCGCCCGAAGACGGCTACGATGTGCGGGTACTCGGCTCGATGCTGCACCAAATTCTCGAATTCACCTATGGCCGCGCCAGCAACCCCACCGACATAGACGAATGCCTGGCCCTGATGCCCGAAATCGCCGCCGAGGTCTTCGCTGCCGCGCCCGCCGAATACGGCTTCCGCCCCACGCCGCTGTGGGAACTGCAGCAAAAAGACTTGCTGACGAAATTGGGGCGCACCATCACCGCCCTGGCCGAAATCTCGCAAGGATACACGCCGCGCCATTTCGAGCCGCGCTTTGGTATGGGGAACCCCTCCCTTACCCTGCAAACCGAGATTGGCGCGGTGCGGCTGCACGGCTATATCGACCGGGTAGACGAAGGCTCCGATGGCCGCTTGCGTATCATCGACTACAAGGCCGGGGGCGCGGCCATCAGCGCCCGTCACCTGGGAGAAGGCCGCCGCCTGCAATTGCCTATCTACGCGCTGGCCGCTCGCGATGCCCTCGGGCTGGGTGAAATCGCCGGGGGCTTCTACTGGCACATCCAGAAAGCCGCAGCCAGCAGCCTGAAACTGGAGAAATATCCCGGCGGTGTCCAGGCCGCTTTCGATGCCGCCGCGCAGCACGTCGCTGACCATGTCCAAAATATCCGCGCGGGGCAATTCACGCCTCAGTCGCCCAAAGGTGGCTGCCCCCATTACTGCCCTGCTACTGAATTTTGTTGGCAGTACGAGAAGAGTTTCTAGAATGTCATCCATCCTCGACCAATTCGATCTCAAAGGCGCGCAACATCAAGCCGCCCATGACGACAACCCCGCCATCGTCGTCACCGCCGGGGCTGGCTCCGGCAAAACCCGCGCTCTGGTAGGGCGTTATCTGCGCCTGCTCGAAGCCGGATACCCCCTGCGCTCCCTGATCGCCATCACCTTCACCCGAAAAGCCGCCCGCGAAATGCGCGCCCGCATCCGCGCCGAAATCGAGCGGTGGCAAAACGCCTCTTCCCTGAAATCGGTGGAGGGGGTCTGGCAAACCCTCGCCGCCGAACTCGACTCCGCCCGCATCGGCACCATCCACAGCCTGTGCGCCGAAATCCTGCGCGCCCACCCCGCCGAGGTCGGCATTGACCCCCATTTCAGTGTGCTTGAAGAGGGTCTGGCCGCAACGCTCAAAGCGCAAGCCGTAGAGACGGCCCTGATCTGGGCGGCGGATGATGCGCAGGCCGCGGCTTTATTTGAGATTTTCAATGAGATGGAATTGCGCCGGGTTTTGGGAACTCTGCTCAAATCCAGATTAGATATCCCCCCAACAGGAGAAACGTCCCCACTCCAAAGTTGGTCTGTGGCCGTCGAAGTCTGGTTCTACGCCCGATTGTCGGATTCTGCTTGGAAAGACTCCCTCGAAGATTTAACCAACATCCAGGCCGCGCAACCCGACGACAAGTTGGAACTCGCCCGCCGTGCCGTACTCACCGCCTGGGATGGCGCGCAGCAGGCCCTCCAAAACAGAATTTGGGATACCGCCATTGAAACGCTGGCTCAACTCCGCAAAGCCATCTCCACCGGCGGGCGCAAAGGCAATTGGGATGCCGATGACCTGGAAACCACCCGTCAGGCCATGCGCGCCCTGCGGGAGTATTACGACGCCGAACTCAAACCCCTGATCGGCGGCAATCCGCCAATAGTCCGCTGGGCGCTCGATGAACAGGCCGCGGGAGCCTTGCCTGCGCTAGATTTACTCATCACACAAGTATTGCAGGAATACCAAACCTTGAAAGATGAGCAGCAAGCCCTGGATACCGACGACTTGGAAGGCCGTGCCGCCCAACTGCTGACCGGAAACGCATCCGTGCGCGCCCGATGGCAAGGCGGCATCCACGCCGTGCTGGTGGACGAATTCCAAGACACCAACCAGCGCCAGCGTCAGATCGTCTACGCGCTCACAGGTTTCAACTCCCCCTCACCCGCCACTCCTCATTCGCCATCCACATCCCTTTTCGTCGTCGGAGACGCCAAGCAATCCATATATCGCTTTCGTGGCGCTGACGTAACCGTCTTCCGCCAGGTACAGGCCGACATCGCCACCGCCGGGGGATTGCCCCTGGACTTCGATCTGACCTTTCGCACGCACAAGCCGCTGCTGGCCGGAATCAACGCACTGCTGGCACCCATTCTCGGCGAGCGCGATGACCCTGCCCGTCCCTATGATGTTCCGTTTGCACCTCTGAGGGCTTATCGCCAATCGCCCAAATCGGAGGCCGTTGCCGCGCCTTATATCGAATTCATTCTGGGCTTGGGTGAAGATGCCGGTTCAGGCCGCGCCGCCGCTGCGGGGGCATTGGCCGCTCGCTTGCAGGGGCTTCAGGCGCTAGAAGAGTTCGAGTGGGGTGATATGGCCCTGCTCTTCCGCGCCTCGACGGCTTTCGATGTCTACGAAAATGCTCTCGAAGCCGCCGGGATTCCCTTCGTCACCGTGGCCGGGCGCGGCTTTTACGATCGGCCTGAAATTCGCGATTTACTTAACGCCCTGGCCGCCATCGCCGATCCCACCGATGATTTGGCAATGGCAGGGCTGCTGCGTTCCCCGGCCATCGGCCTAAGCGATGCCGACCTTTACGTTTTACGCTTCACGAATGGAGACGATACACCCTGCTCTTTATGGGAAGCGCTACAGTCTCCCGAAGACCTGACAAGTATTACAGCGCGCGCCCAGAACATCATCAGCGGTCTACGCGCCCTGGTGGGCCGCGCCCCGGCAGCCGAAGTGCTCAAACGCTATCTCGACCTGACCGGCTACCACATCATGCTAGGACAGGCTCCCAACGGGCGCCGTTTGCAACGCAACGTTGACAAGCTGTTGGCCGATGCTCACCGCAGCCGCATGGTCAGCCTGGAAGATTTTCTGGTCTATGTGCAAACCCTGCGTGATGTGGACACGCGCGAGGGCGAAGCGCCCGTTGAGGCCGCCGGCGCGGTGCATTTGATGACCGTCCACAAAGCTAAAGGGCTGGAATTCCCCCTGGTGGTCATCGCGGATGCGGCCCATCAATCACGCGTCTGGAGTGAGCCAGTCTTGCTAAATGAAAAATTGGGGCTGCTGCCTGGCCTACGCGCTGATGATGGCACTCGTTCACTGGTCTGGAGGTTGAGATAGGATGAGAAAGTCGGTTCTCCAGA
>CAYQQX010000030.1:0-38203 GCA_964419495.1 uncultured Anaerolineales bacterium | reverse complement strand
CCCGATTAGTTCAGCCGTCTCAAAATGGGAAGTTATTTTTGCACGCCTCCTTACTAAACAATTTTTGATTAAGGATTGTCAACGACTTCCAAATAATTCGACACTGCCCAACCATGAATTGTCTCATCATAAGGGGCAGCAAGATGCCACCAAGAATAACCATCTGCTTCTTGAGGACCCTCAATAACCTGAAAAACTTCTGACTCTAAACCGACAAAGAGAGGATCATGGTCCAGGCCGGGGCCTTGTCTAATGCGTAACCCATCCCCCCCTGTACCGCTAACTTGAACGTAACCGTCGATTGATATACCGCTTGTAGGTGGAGGAATATCGAGTGCAACTGTTGGAGTTACTGGAAAAGGCGTTGGGGGAACAGGAGTCTCTGTGGGGGCATAGATCACTTCGAGCATAACAGTTTCCACCCCAACAGGAGAATCAGATGGCCTCAGTACATTTAATACGAACATCCCAAACAAAAAGAGCCCCAAACCTACCACTATTGACCCAAAAATCTCGATAATCGGAATCCTTTTCATATTAGGTTACGAATTATCATCGAAAAGAGCACGGGGTGCTTTTTGAGGCACCATTACTGGAAGGGCTTTAGGACGAACTCTAATGAGAACTTCTTGGCTTTCATCAAAAGGCTCCCCATCCATTTGAATGTAGAGAGGTGATTCTGAAGATAAGGTAATCTCATTGAAGGGTATACACCTGGTTTGATCTGACTCCAAATGCCTGCCTGACATTAAGTCGAAGGCATGGGTTATTGCCTCCATCCAAGTATCACCAGAAAATAACCACAAATCCATGAGACCATCATTCAAACGCGCTCCTGGGGATATTTCAGCAACACCGCCGGCATATAGATGAATATTGCTGGCAACTGCCAGAAGATAATGGCCAACGATCTCTTCACCATCCGCAGTATGAACTTGAATATCAACACCGCCCATCAAGGATGCCTGTCGAATTGCGCTAGCCGTGTATTGAGCAACAGCAAAGCTTTTCTCCCAACGACCACGCGGTTCGATGCGATGGATCACGAATGCATCCAACCCCACTCCTCCCCACAGCAAAAACGGTTGACCATTGCACAAACCAATATCCACTTCTCTAATATCAGCAGCTGCTAGACGTTTTGCGCTTTCTTCTAGTGCCATCCAGCGAGTCCAGGTCAGATCAGGCAAACCTAATTCTTTTGCCCATACATTGGCCGTGCCTGCAGGGAGCACGCCCAATGCAGTCTCGCCACCCAGGAGTCCCTTGACTGCAAAATTCAAGGAGCCATCTCCCCCAGCAGTAAAGAAGGCGTCCAAATTGGCTTTGACGGCTTGCTGCGCCAACTGGGTAATATGGGGGCCACCATGGGTTTCCTCAATCTGAATCTCCCAGCCTTCAGCACGCAGCACATTCGCAGCTCTCTCTGTGAGAATTCTTGATGGGAAACGACCCGCAGCAGGGTTGTAAACGATCAGAGCACTAGACACTATTCCACTCTATGAGATTTCAAATTCCACATGGGGAAACATGTGTTCCGCCGTAGGATGCTAGAATGGTACAATTCTACCCGAAAGCCAATCAGATGCGAAGCAACCATTATCTCCAATGACAAATACGCTACTCAGCAAACGTTATCAATTAGAAGAACGCTTGGGCAGCGGCGGCATGGCCGTTGTTTACAAAGCCCGCGATTTGATGCTGGAACGTACAGTGGCCATTAAAATCCTGCGCAAAGATTATTCACATGACCCAGCTTTCAGGGAGCGTTTCAGGCAAGAAGCTAAAGCCGCGGCCAATTTATCACACCCCAACATTGTCACAGTACATGATTTTGGTATTGATCAGGGCCGCATATTCATCGTCATGGAATATGTGCCTGGCGCAACGTTAAAAGATCTGATCGAAAAGCGCGGGCGGTATTCCATCAAATCTGGAATATCATTAATAGTGCAGGCTTGCGCCGGAATTGGCTATGCGCATCGCGCTGGGCTAGTACACTGTGATGTCAAACCCCAAAATATATTGGTTACGCCAGATAGGCGCCTAAAAGTTACCGATTTCGGCATTGCCCGTGCCCTGGCATCTATCCGACCTGAAGAACGCACACAAATCGTCTGGGGTTCGCCACAATATTTCTCACCTGAACAGGCGAGCGGGAAATCCCCATCCCCTGCCTCGGATGTTTATAGTTTAGGTGTTGTGCTCTATGAAGTTTTATTGGGCCAACTGCCTTTCACGGCTGAATCTGGCAATCAATTAGCTCGCCTGCATAGAGAAGAAAAGCCACGCCCCCCCAAGGAAATTCGCCCATCCATCAGCGACAATTTGAACCGCATTATCCTCAAAGTGCTATCAAAAGAACCATCTACCAGATACCGCACTGCTGATCAATTGGGTCGAGTGTTAATCACATTTTCGAAAGAAGAAAAAACCACCATCGCAACTTCCACACCACCAAGAATATCCCCACAAAAACAAGAAATCCCACAAGTTGCACCTGTCGCACAACACAGGCCCGTGCAATCACCAACGCTGCCCCCAACTATGAGACCAATACCCAAAGGCAATGATGCACTGGATATTGATTTGACGACTGCATTGCTCAGCCTGATTACGCTGCTCTCTGTCGGGGGATTAATTCCATTTTGGTTGTGGATATATTTTTCTGTTTTCCGATAATCTCCCCCAAATCAGTACATCCAACATAATTAGCGAAACCCTAGCGTAATATTTGTGTTAAAAATTCTGGGCTTTGGCAACTAAAATTAGTTACCAAAGCCCAGATTAGAAACCGAATATTTATTAAACTTATGCTGTCTTTACTAAAGTCCTTAGACAACGAGTGCACATGGTCTTGCGAATTTTCTTGCCGTCTTCGTATACCGAAACTTTCTGCAAATTCGGTTTGAACTGACGCCGAGTCGATTTTTTGGACCAGGGAACGCTACGACCAAAAGTGGTTTTCTTTCCACAACTTTCACAAACTGCCATCTTACTATCCTTTCAAGCTTTTTTAGTGACAAAGTATTATAATATCTGATTAAGCCGGAAGATATTACCACATTAACTATTCTCTTTCAAGCGAGCAAACAGATATGACAAACGAAACAACTCAAATTGGAAGTATCCACGTTTCTCCCAAAGCCATCGCAACGATTGCCTATCAATCTGCTTTAGAATCATATGGCGTTGTAGGAATGGCATCAAAAAATATCGTCGATGGGATCTCATCTCTACTTATCAAAGATCCCACCCACGGCGTTGAAGTTCACTTCACCGGAGAACACATCAACGTTGATATGTATATCATCATTCAATATAGAACACGGATCAAATCTGTGGCTGCAAGTGTTGCCAATACGGTCCGTTTTCATGTAGAAAAGGCAATGGGGGTTCCTCTCAATGAAATCAATGTCCATGTGCAAGGATTAAGAATCAGCGATCTTGACGATTAAGTTGCATTACCAGGTTCGATGCTATTTTATTTGTAAGCCTGATTCGAATTCAGGCGAATTATTGTTTAGGAGTAATTATTAATGACCACAGCCCCCAAATCGGAAGCATCACCAGAATTTATCGAAAAGATTCGCCAACAACCCATTAATGGACTTGCACTTAAGAATTTAGCTTCTGCTGGCCTGACCTGGCTGCGCACGAACCAAGAGTTGGTCAATGCTCTCAATGTTTTTCCTGTTCCCGATGGTGATACTGGTACAAACATGGTACTGACCATGCAATCTGCCTTTGATGAAATCAAAGACTCTCCCGAAGATCACGTTGGCAAAGCGGCCAACGACTTAGCTCAAGGTGCGCTCATGGGTGCTCGAGGCAACTCGGGGGTGATCCTCTCCCAAATTTGGCGTGGGTTTGCCAGAGCTTTAGATGGGCACGAAGTTATTGATGCCCCAACACTCGCATCCGCATTTGCTGCAGCGCGCGATACTGCCTACAAAGGTGTTGTGCGCCCAGTAGAGGGGACCATCCTTACAGTGGCCAAAGACATGGCAACTGCAGCCGAAGAGGCTCTTGCAAATACCCAAGATCTTTTCGAAATGTTAGAGATTGTCGTCGAAGAAGCTGATGCTTCTGTAGAGAGAACACCAGATCTTTTAGATGTACTCAAAGACGCAGGCGTAGTCGATTCGGGCGGCAAAGGTTTGTACTTCATCGTTGAAGGAATGCTGCGCTTTTCAAAAGGCATGTCCTTGGATACAGCCGTTGCCACAGTAAAACCTCTTTCCGCACTCAATTTCGATGATGCCATGCAAACTGTTGAGCCAGGACAGGACTACGAAGTAGTGATTGATTTCCGACCTGATGAGTCGATGGTTCTGGAAGAATACTTTGATGCACTCGACGAAATGGGAACCTCAATCCAGATCGGAGAAGGCGATGGCATGTACCGCATGCACATCCATGTGCCCACCGAAAAAAGGTATGAGCCTATCGACTACACTATGGGCATTGGCACGATCACAAAGGTCCACATTGAAAACTTGCTCGCCCAAATGGATGAACTCGAAAAGCAGCGCCAGGATCAACCTCTGAAATTGGCTCCCGTCGAGCCCGGCCAAATTGCCGTTGTAACTGTTTCGCCGGGATCAGGATTCTCGAATGTATTTGCCAGCTTGGGCGCAGCCGCTATCGTCGAGGGTGGTCAAACGATGAATCCCAGCACGCAGGATATTTTGGCTTCCTTCGAAAACCTGCCCACAGATAAAGTCATCATCCTTCCCAACAATAAAAAC
This sequence comes from uncultured Anaerolineales bacterium, assembly GCA_964419495.1. GTDB lineage: Bacteria > Chloroflexota > Anaerolineae > Anaerolineales > UBA11858 > NIOZ-UU35. The sequence continues at coordinate 33,452 of CAYQQX010000030.1, read as the reverse complement.
ATAATCATGGCAGCAAAATCAGCCACTGAGGTGACTGTCAAACAAACTGCGGTGATCCCCAGCCGTACTATTCCACAAGGATTGAGCGCTTTGCTGCGTTTGATCCCCGATGGAGATTTTGACTCAGTCGTTGAGGACATGACTTCAGCACTGGAAGATATTGAGACTGGCGAGATCACCACTGCCACACGAACGGTCGAAATTGACGGTGTGGAGGTGGAAGAAGGCGAGATCATTGTTTTACATAATGGCAAATTAATTCTTTCATCCGATAATTTACAAGATGCCTGTTTCCAATTCCTCGAGAAGGCCGACGTTGAAGAGTATGAGCTGATCACCATGTTTTATGGCGTTGATATTCCAAAGACCGAAGCCTTCCGCATTGCAGATTTAATTCGCGAGGCATATCCCGATCACGAAATTGAAGTACAGGATGGCGGGCAACCTCACTATCAATTCATCATTTCGATTGAATAATTGACGTTAGGTAAGAAATTGAATGAACCTAAATTCAGTTGTCACTCTGAGCGCAGCGAAGAGTCTCCCGCCCTGCGGGCGGGGATTCCTCACCCCTTACAGGGTTCAGAATGACAAAACTGCGAGCATATCGTTTTTTATCTTTACTCAGTAAATTACTTTACACTGAACATAATAGAGATCCCGCAGGTCTCATCCTAATAACCTGCGGGGTTTTTCTTTCACCCGAGGGATACCATGAAGATCGCAATCGTTACGGATAGTACCGCTGACATCCCCCCTGAAATCACACAGCAGCACAACATCGAAGTTGTGCCAGCGATCATTGTAATGGACGGAAAAAGCTATGAGGATGGCAAAGGTTTGTCACGCCAGGAATTCTACGAAAAAATGCCCACCCTCGAGAAACTCCCCACAACAGCCACACCTTCATCAGGGAATTTTCACAAGGTTTATGAAAAACTCTTTCTCAACGGTGCTCAGGCGATTCTTTCACTGCACGTTGCCAGCCAACTCAGTGGGATCTACAATACGGCCAAGATGGCTGCTCAAACTTTTGGTGAGCGCGTACATGTTGTCGACTCGGGTTCAATCTCAATGGGATTGGGCTATCAAGTGATTACGGCTGCTGAAGAAGCCGCAAAAAATCTTGCTCCAGAGAAAATTATTGAGAAAGTCAGTCAAGTGCAGAAGAAGATCCGTGTGATCGCCATGCTGGATACCCTGGAAAATATCCGTCGCAGCGGGCGCGTTTCCTGGGCTACAGCACGAATTGGATCATTGTTACGCATTAAACTTTTTGTCGAAGTCAAAAATGGCGCCGTGCTCAATCTGGGCCAGTCACGAACTCGGCGAAAAGCAGTCGAGCATCTCCAGCAACTAATTCATGAGTTGGGCGTAGTTGAAAGGCTGACAATTTTGCACAGCAATGCTGAGGCAGATGCTCGACAAATGCTGTCAGAACTAAATCTTGATCTGCCCAAATTACCCCATGTGGTCAATATCACACCCGTAATTGGCACACATGTGGGTGCCAATGGCCTGGGTGTTGCCGCGGTGCTCAAATAACCGCAAACTGGTAAAATACTCGCAATGAAGCCATCAATAACGAAACTCCGCAATTATTTCAAACTCGAAGCTAAGAACGGTTATCAGAACAACGCCGTCATCGGGGGATTAGAGCGCATGCTCGAACCCTGGGCTGCCGAAGCTCGCGTTGATCAATTACCAGAAAACATTATCCAAGCTGTCACAATACGTCTAAGGGATTACCACCGACTCAGTGCGGATTCACGCAAAGAAACCCTGCACGGTTTGTGGAATCGCATTCATCGAGAATTGGGTGATGGGGAATTACCCAAAGAGACGCCTAAATCCCGCGAGAAACCCACCCCAAAGGAGCAGCCCAAATCAAAAGAGGTGGAAGAGCAGACTCCCTCTGAGGTGGCAGCAGAACCCCCAAAACTGGCACTCGCCCCAAAGCCGCGTCCCCAGCTCGCGCCTGGAAAAGCAGCTGATCTCAACGTTGGAGTCACTACCTTAAAGAATGTCGGTCCTAAATATGCCGAAACTCTCCAACGACTAAATATTCGCACGCTGGGCGATATGCTCTACCATTTCCCGCATCGCTATGATGATTATTCCAAAATGAAACCTATCAATCGTTTGGAATATGGGGAAAAAGTCAGCATAATTGGCACAATCCAGTCCGTGAGTGCGCGTGCAACCGGCGGTGGCCGCGCCAAATTAACCGAAGCAGTTATCAACGATGGCAGCGCATCGATGCGTGTGACCTGGTTCAACCAACCCTGGATCAAGAAACGCTTGCGGCAAGGGATGCAAATTGTCGTTTCTGGACAGACCGATCAATACCTTGGCAGATTGACGATGAACAACCCCGAATGGACGCCGGTCGAAGAAAGGAATCTTTTGTCCGAGGGGATTGTGCCTGTGTATCCGTTGACTGCCAAACTCACCCAAAAATGGCTGCGCGATAAACTGCACGCTGTTGTGACAGATTGGGCTCCCAAAGTTCATGATCCCCTGCCATACTCCATGCTCGATGATGCTGAATTGATGGATCTCCCAACTGCGCTGCAGCAAGTTCATTACCCAGCATCCTGGGAACTTCTCAAAGATGCACGACATCGGCTCGCCTTCGATGAAATTTTCCTGCTCCAATTGGGCGTTCTGCAGCAAAAACAGAATTGGACAAAACAGACAGCGAAAACATATCAGACCGAGAACGGCTGGCTTGGAAAAGAGTTAAGCAAACTACCCTTCACACTAACCACAGCGCAGCAACGGACGCTCGACGAAGTCGTTGGTGATCTTTCGTCAGGGCATCCCATGAATCGCCTAATCCAGGGAGATGTTGGTTCTGGCAAAACGGTGATTGCCGCGCTGGCCATTGCACTGGTCTGCGATCAGGGATCTCAAGCAGCCTTTATGGCACCCACCAGCATCTTGGCCGAGCAGCATTATAAGAACCTAATCCAAATGTTGACTCAAAATGGAGGGCCGTTAACCCCCGAGGAAATCCATTTGATGATTGGTGCGACTTCTGAAAGTGAAAAAATTGAAATTCGAGCCGGCCTGGCCAACGGAGAAATCAGCATTATTATCGGTACGCACGCATTGATCGAAGATCCGGTTGAGTTCCATGATCTTCAAATGGTGATCATTGACGAGCAGCATAGATTTGGCGTTTCGCAGCGTGCAGCCCTGAGAGCTAAAGGCAGCAATCCCCATTTGATGGTGATGACTGCGACCCCAATTCCCCGTTCGCTTGCCCTGACAGTCTATGGCGACCTGGACGTTTCCGTAATCGACGAAATGCCCCCAGGCCGGCAGGAGATCGAAACCCACGTGCTTTATCCCAAAGAACGCGAAAGGGCTTACAGCCTGCTGCGACGTCAAGTAGAGGCTGGTCATCAGGCGTTCATTATTTATCCTTTGGTTGAGGAAACAGACAAAAGCGAAGAGAAAGCCGCGGTCGAAGAACATGAACGCTTGAAAAAAGAGATATTCCCGGATCTCAAATTGGGATTACTCCATGGTCGCCTGACGCCATCTGAAAAAGATACTGTGATGACAAAATTTCGTGATGGGGATTTCGATATTTTGGTATCGACTTCGGTAGTCGAAGTTGGCGTGGACATACCCAACGCCACTGTGATGCTCATCGAAGGCGCACACCGTTTCGGGCTTGCGCAACTTCATCAATTCCGCGGTCGTGTTGGGCGTGGCAAAGACAAATCATACTGCCTGCTTATTCCCAACAAAGCTGATGCCGTAGAAAATGAACGTTTGCAAGCTATGGCGGAAACCAACGATGGTTTTGTTTTGGCTGAGAGGGATTTGGAACAACGCGGTCCGGGTGAATTTTTAGGCACTCGGCAATCTGGCTATTCAGAATTGCGACTGGCCAGCCTGACTGATGTAAAAATCATCCATAAGGCCCGCCAACACGCTGAAGCATTGTTCCAACGCGATCCTGAATTGACGCAAGACGAACACCAACAACTGGCGAAAACTCTGCAGCGTTTTTGGACACGTGGCAGTGCAGATATTAGTTGAGGAAATATCCCATATGATTCGTGCTGTATTCCCAGGAACCTTCGATCCCATCCATTATGGGCATATCGATATTGCATACCGGGCATCACGCCTTTTTGATGAAATTATTATTGCAGTATACGATCGGCCGCTGAAAACGCTACTATTTTCACCCGAAGAACGCATGACCCTTGCCAAAGAAGCTTTCAAGCAAAACAAAAAACTAAAAGTTACAGGCTATAGCGGATTAACCGTTGAATATTGCAAAGAGATCAATGCCCAAGTGATCGTGCGCGGCCTGCGGGTATTCTCTGATTTTGAATACGAATTCCGCATGGCATTAGCCAACCATCGCATTAATCCAGACATCGAAGTCATTGCATTGATCACTCACGAAGAACACACGTTTCTTTCTGGTGCTACTGTAAGGGAAATCGCATCTTTAAACGGCGATGTTAGCAGTTTAGTTCCCCCCCATGTTAAAAATGCTCTCGAACAACGATTTGCCGAGTTGGGTGAAGAGCAAGATATTGTACCCACATCATCACTGCGCGACTAAGGTTCTAAACTGGGTCTCTAGGAATCGCCGTGGTAAGAGGCCACATTTTGGGGTATGGGAGGTTTCTTACGGTAATTCCCAAAAAGCCTCTAGACTGGATATAAATCCAGCTTTCCTTGACTAATCAATCACTTCCGTGTAATCTTGGATCAGAACTTGCAACATTTTTACAAAATCCGTATCGACGCCTCTGAGGGATGAGCCGCATGGATATCTTACATCTCGTTGACCGACTAGAAGAACTCTTCAATGAAAGCCGCCCTATCCCCCTCACCCACAATGTGGTTGTGGATGAAGATCGCATGCTAGATTTAATCGACCAGATGCGAGTGACAATTCCTGAGGAGGTCAAAAGGGCACAACAAATACTCACGCAACGCGATAGAATTCTTGCACAGGCACAAGAGGAAGCAAAACGCACTAAAGATCTGGCACGCGAGAAGAGCCAACAACTTGTAGAACGTGATGCCGTTGTACAGGCGGCAAAAGCGCGCGCAGACGAGGTAATGAAGCAAGCCGAGATCACTGCCGAGCATACTCGTCGCGAGGCAGATACTTACGTGATACAAACACTTTCACGAATGGAAGTTGAATTGGAACGCTTGCTCAATCAGGCTCGCAATGGAATCATGGCCTTACAGAACATCAGCGAACAGAGCGTTGCACATGAACCAGAACCGGAAACCCCAAAGCCAGAGCTCGAAATCCCTGAAGAGCCAACGGAAAAATGAAGCCCCCAATCGGGGGCTTTTCTTTTCTCAACCTCGTTCACGCTTGGTGAAACTTTGGTGTATCGTATAATCCACCACCCCAGGTAAGATCAAATTAAACCAATAACTGAAACGCATATACCAGGGCATGATCAGCATCCGCTTAGGACGCTGAACCACCCGATAGACCGCTTCAGCCACATCCTGCGGCGTTAAGCGCATAAACTGGGGTGTAGTTATGCCTGTCTTGCGGTCAGCCCCCATATGCTGCTGAAATTCAGTGCTGACACTTCCTGGATAAATCCCTGAGACATTGATCCCCCAAATCTTTAATTCTCGGCGAAGAGCTTCAGTAAAACCGCGCACACCAAATTTGGTCGCCGCGTAGATAGTGTACGTCGGGGTTCCGGTTAGGCCTGCAACCGAGGCCATATTGATAACGTGACCCGATTTACGTTCGATCATGTGAGGCAATATCACGCGAGTTGTTTGAATGACACCTGCCAGGTTGACCTGCAATTGTAGATCAATATCTTTGCCAGGGTCCATTTGTTCTAGCCATTTCAAGCGGCCGAATCCCGCATTATTGAGTAAAACATCAACCTGGCCATACTCCTTAAGGGCAGCATCCACCAAGCGCTCAATTTGATCCAGTTGGGTAAGATCTGTGGCAATAGGGAGAGCATCACCACCAGAGGATCGAATTTCATCAGCTAACTCTTCCAATCGCTCCTTGCGCCGAGCAGCAAGAACGACGCGATATCCCTTTTGCATGCCAAATAGACGGGCTGTTGCCTCACCAATTCCTGAAGAGGCTCCAGTAATCAGGATAACGGGATTGAATTCATCGTTTCTCATAACGTGCTCTCTATAAATTAAATGGTTTCTCCGCATATTGAGCTTTGATTTCCAACATCTCTGGCAGAGCTTTCAAAAATGCGTCCACTAACGCAGGGTCGAAATGCTCCCCGCTCTCCCGCTCAATGAGTGCCACCGCCTCTTCGATGGGCCAGGCCTTTTTGTAGGGGCGTTCGTTGGTCAGGGCATCGAATACATCGGCAATAGCGACGATACGGCTTTCAAGGGGGATTTCCGCGCCGGCTAATCCGTTGGGATAGCCTTTTCCATTCCATTTCTCGTGATGGCTGAGGGCAATCTCCCTTGCCAATTGCAGCAACACAGAATCCTGATCGCCCAGGATTTCAGCACCAAATTTTGTATGCTGCCTCATCATTTCCCATTCTTCGTCATCCAATTTGCCCGGTTTGCGCAAGATATTATCTGGTATACCAATTTTGCCAATATCATGCATGGGCGCGGCATTCAGCAGGAGTTCTGCGTGCTCGTCGTTGAAGCCCGCGGCCTGCGCTATCAACTTAGCGTAATAGCTCATCCTGACAACGTGTAAGCCGGTCTCGTTATCTTTGAATTCGGCTGCACGGCCCAGTCGCCGGATAATTTCCAGGCGCGTTCTATTTAGTTCGGCAGTCCTTTCTTGAACTTTCCTTTCCAACTCCCGGTTTTGGTCATATAGAGCCAGCTGCGTGCTCACGCGAGCTTTGACGATGGGCGGGCTGACCGGCTTGGTGATGTAATCGACAGCGCCAAGTTTGAAGCCCTTAGTTTCGTCTCTCACTTCACCCATGGCGGTCACAAAGATCACGGGGATACTGCGTGTCGAAATGTTCTTCTTCAACTGCCGGCAGACCTCATATCCGTCCATCTCTGGCATCATGATGTCTAATAGAATTAAATCTACAGGCTCTTCAGCGACATATTCGAGCGCGCTGGGACCGTCCAGAGCAACGCTGAGATCATAATCATCCCCCAGGATGGCAACCAGAATATCAACATTCGTCTCTACGTCATCAACAACTAAGATATTATGAAGGGTATCAGATTCTGTCATTCGATCATCTCGCAATGGGTTCTTGTGAACATCATCCAGGGAGATGTTCAATAATTATGCGCTGAATCTCTGCCGCATCCAGCGGTTTCGTCAAAAAATCAACCGCTCCCAACTCTAGTCCCTTTTGCTTCTCATCCTCTTGAGTAAGGGCAGAGAGAAAGATAATTGGAATACTCGCTGTTTCTGGGTCCGCCTTGAGTCTCCTGCAAACCTCGTATCCATCAATACCCGGCATTATGATGTCAAGCAGTATCAAATCAGGTGCATCTTCAACAGTGATCTCCAAAGCAGATTCGCCATCCATAGCGACAGCGACGTCATAATCATCGGCAAGCAGATCAACCAGGATATCGATGTTGGTTTCAGCATCATCAACGACAAGAATGGTATGTTCAGTCATGATTTTCCTTTCTAAAACTACTCGGCCGTGAAAGGCTGTATGCCTTCGGTTTTCGTAACAGGAAATACCAATTCGATGATGACACCCGGTTTATCGGCGCGGTTGCTTGCCCGGCAGGTTCCGCCTACCCGCCAAACTAATGCGGCGACCATGGCCAACCCCAGACCCATACCAGCTACCTGACCGGTAAAATCTTTTTCGCCTTGATAGTACGGAACCCAGAACTTGCTCAAGTGTTCCGGCGAAACGCTGATACCATCGTCTTGAACTCGCAAGGTGACTTCACCTGAAGCGACCTGTTCAAGCGCGATTTCGATTTTGGGATTTTGGCCGGGATGGAATTTTTTAGCGTTCTCCAGCAATTCCCAAACGATCAATTCTACCGCCCGGCGCGAGAGGGGCAGCCTGGAAACTGCCGGTAATTCCTGGATGTAAGCAATATTGGCAAAGTCGATTTCCTGGCTGGAAGAAATATCTGCAATGATCGCCTGAACATCATCGACGGCGCACATATCACCGGATATAGCCGTGCCGGGAGTGTTTATATAACCCAGGATATCTTCCACAGTGTTTTGCAACCTCCTGGCACCCTTTACTGCACCTCGGATGGTATCGGTGATCTCCTGGGCGGAGAGTTGCTCATGCAGCATCTCCAGCATTTCCCACCCGCTGACCATGCTGATCAAGGGCGTTTTCATTTTGTGGTAGACCATGGATGAAAAAGCGCGCTGGTCACGCTGAGTTCCGACTTGCTCGGTGACATCTGTCAAACGGATCAGCCAGCTGCTCTCTTGACCAAAGACCATTTCCAACGCATCGACTTGAAGCCAGAAATCTTTGGCAATCTCAGACTCGGGGCGCACCAGGTAACAAGGGGGGCGGTCTTCAGACTTGGAGAACATTTTTTCCCAGGCTTCTTTGGTCTGGAAGAGATACTGTTTTCTTGCCAGATCAATAAATGTTTCAGGAAACAGCTCTTCTCCACCCAGTTGCTTCTGCTGCAAATCGTCTGCTGGGAGATCAAGATAAAGCCCAGCCTTTGAATTTGTGTAGATGATTTTCCCGTTTGCATTTAGTATCAGATATCCATCATCCGCTTGTTGGATCACCCACTGGAATCGCTCCCACTCTTGCTGCAGCTGCATAAGTGTCTGGCGCAGTTCGGACGTACGCTGGCGCACCATGCCCTTGAGGGCACGCTTCTGATCATAAAGCGCTAAGTGAGTCTTTACACGCGCTTTCACAACAGGAGGACTGACAGGCTTGGTAATATAATCCACGGCTCCATATTCAAATCCCTGGGTCTCATCGGCGACTTCGGTCATGGCGGTTACGAAAATAACCGGGATGTTCTCCGTCTCGGGATTGGCCTTCAGGCGGCGGCAGACTTCGTAGCCATCCATGCTGGGCATCATGATATCCAATAAAATCAAATCCGGTGGATCATCAGCAACCGCTTCGAGGGCAGACTCGCCATCCATGGCAACGGAGACATCGTACTCGTCGCCGAGAATACCCACGAGAATGTCGATGTTGCTCTCTACATCATCAACCACCAACAGCGACCATTCTATTGAATCATTCATAATTCTATTTCGTCCTTCAACGCCTGTATCAACGGCAGCGCGTCTTTGAATTTATATCTACCGATCAGTTTGTTGAGTCGGTTTATTGGATCGGTGAGCGTCTCCAGCCAATGCCGGCCGGTGATCTCAGCCATGATTTCTTTACTCTGCTTGGGCCTACGTTTTTCGACAAAAGGCACCAGTTTTTCAAGCAAAGCGTGCAATTCTCCCGGCTCTGCAATACTGATTTCCGGTTCAACCTCTGCCGCTTCGCTTTGGTCACCGAGGAAGCTCTCAACGGAATTGAGAACCGTCTTCAGGGTTTCATCGAAGGTATCCAATAGCCCATCGAGTTTTTCGTGTTCGCCCTGCTTGATGGTCTTTTCCACATCCGCAGCGGAGGCCTGCAACTCCGTAGCGCCGATATTCCCGGCAACGCCTTTGATGGTGTGCGCCAATCGTTGAGCGAGTTCTTGATCATTACCTTCTATAGCAGCTTCGATCTCACTCCTGGTTTGGGGATAGTCATCTAAAAAGCGGGTCAGGATTTTTCGGTATAAGGCCATGTTGCCGCCAATGCGAGTCAATCCCTCCTTGAGCTTGATTCCTGGAAGGTCGGCAATGGGCTGACTTTCAGGTTTTGCCTCTCCGGGGGCGGCATCCCTTGTTGGGGGTTCGGGAACCACGCGGTCGGCAGGCTCTATCCATTTTATCAGGGTGTTGTAGAGTTGGTCGGGGTCAATGGGCTTGGTGACATAATCCGTCATCCCGGCTTCCAGACTCTTCTCACGGTCTCCGGCCATAGCATGGGCGGTCATGGCAATGATGGGAATAGCTTTATAATCCGCCCCTGATTCCCGGATGGCCTGGGTTGCCGCGTAGCCGTCTAATACAGGCATTTGGACATCCATCAGCACGGCATCGTATGTCTTGGCCTTTAGCGCATCAACGGCTTCCTGGCCGTTATTGGCGACATCGACCACCAAATTGACCATGTTCAATATGCCGCGGGCAACTTCCTGATTGATTTCGTTGTCTTCAGCCAGCAGAACTCGTGCGCCGTGCAGGAGGGTATAGTCAACGGCAGCCAATTCTTCGACCATGGCATCGAGCATGAGCTGACCCCTTTCCTTTGCAAAGGGCTGCGTAATGGCATCGAACAAGGAAGATTGGCTAACCGGCTTGACCAAAAATGTCTGTACGCCCGCGTCTTTTGCCTTTTCTTTGACGTCGGCGCTACCGAACGCCGTTGCCATAATCAGGTTAGGCTCTTGATAGATTTCCGGATTCTGGGTGATCGCTTCAGCGACTTGAACTCCGTCCATCCCCGGCATCTGCCAATCCAGAATGACAAAATCAAAAGGTATTTCCGATGCGGCTTTTTCGAGTTCGGCTAATTCTTCTTTGCCATCGCTGGTCAGGGTCACTTCGAGCGAGAAGGCTTCCAAATACTCTTTGAATATCCTTTGGGCGATGGGGTTGTCTTCTACAACCAGGGCTTTCAGGCCTTGCAATTCATCAAAGGTCGGATAAACCATCTCCTCCTCTTCGGACAACTCGAAAGTTGCCGAGAAAGAGAAGGTGCTGCCAACGCCCGGTTCGCTCTTGACCCAGATGGTACCCCCCATCAATTCCACCAATTGTTTGGAAATTGCCAGGCCCAACCCGGTGCCACCATATTTGCGGGTGGTGGATATATCGGCCTGGGAGAAAGCCTTAAACAGGCGCGCCACCTGCTCCGAGGTCATGCCGATGCCTGAATCCTGCACCGAGAACTGCAGCATGACCTGCTCTTTTTCTTCACTCAGCAACGCAACAGAGAATACAACCTGGCCTTCTTCGGTGAATTTGACAGCGTTGGTACCCAGATTCACTAACACCTGTTCCAAACGCAGAGGGTCGCCCACCAACGCTGGGGGAACATCTGGGGCGATATCGAAACAAATTTCGAGATCCTTTTCCTTTGCTTTGACATTCACCAGAGTCGCCAGGTGTTTCATGACATCGGTCAACTTGAAGGGTGCAGCCTCGATATCCAGCTTACCAGACTCGATCTTCGAGAAATCCAGAATATCGTTGATGATGCCCAGCAGATTTTGCGCCGACATCTGGATGTTGTCCAAGTATTCGTGCTGCGTGGGAGACAACTCAGTTTGCTGGGCCAGATAGGTCATCCCAATGACCGCATTCATGGGGGTGCGGATCTCATGGGACATATTGGCCAGGAACATGCTCTTGGCCTGCGTCGCAGCCTGTGCTTCCTCATAGAGCTGAGCATTATTGATAGCTATAGCCGATTGGTTGGCAATAGCACTGAGCATGTCACATTGACGCTGCTCGTAGGCGCGCGGGGTTGCATAACTCAACGCCACCATGACGCCGATAACTAGATCGCCAAGCACAATCGGCACCCCAACCCAAGATTCGGAGACTCGCCCAGGCACTAACGGTTTCGCTTCAAGACCAAGTGCATTGATCTGTTCAAAGACATTATCCGAAAAGAGCAGTGGCTCTTTTGTGCCGAGAATATAATCAGTAAGCCCACCGCGCGTGTCTGCCTCTGGAGTCTGAAACTCGCCATCGACAACCCGCAAAGCTACCCATAGTTCATCTGTCTCTGCAATATAAAGACTGACATAGAAGGTATTGATTTGCATGAGTTGAGCCGCGCCGCGGTAGGCCTCATCCAACACATCTTCCACACTGAGATTAAGTGCCAGCTTTTTGCTTAGTTCGTTCAACACTGCCAGTTCCTCAGCACGAAGAACAGTTTCCTCGTACAGACGTACGTTCTCAATTGCAGCAGCGGCCTGGTTAGCCATGGCCATCATCAACCCAACATCCTCCTCCGCAAAATCTGGCTGATCCAGGCGATTGATGGCGGTCATCGTACCTAACATCTCCCCGCGGTAACGGATTGGCGTCACAATGATGCCCCCGCAATCGGTATCAATACGGCGCTGCTGGACTTCAGGGCTTTCACGGGGGTCCGGTTCCCCTTTAGGCGAGAAAGCTGGCTTCTGTTCATTCAGCACCCAACCACTCAAACCGTCTAAAAGTTCGACATATGTCACTTCTACAACTTGATCCCAACCACCCCCCCCGGCCACAAACTGGGTTACTTCTTCAGCCTCCATGCTGAATAGGATCAAGGTAGTGCGATCTGCGTGCAATGCCGCAGCCACGCCTTCAACGATCTCTTTCATCAATTCTGGCAGGCTGTGCAAAGATGTCAGCGAACGACTGACATGGTAGAGCGCCTGGGTTTGCGCCAGGGATATCTGCGTCTGTTGAAATAGTTTCTCGTGTTCCTCCTCGGCACGCTTGCGTTCGGTGATGTCGTTTTTGATAGCGACGAAACGAATGATCTCACCCCCCTCGTCTTTCACCGGAGTGATGGTCATCTCTTCTGGATACAGGCTGCCGTCCTTGCGCTTGTTGATAATCTCACCATGCCAGACCTGCCCGGAAAGGATCGTATTCCACAGGTGTTCATAGAAAGCCCGCTCGTGTTCTCCGGATTTAAGCAAGCTGGGTTTGCCGTGAACGACTTCGTCCAGCTTATAGCCTGTCAGGCGCGTAAAGGCTGGGTTAACCCAGATGAGTTCTCCGTCAATATTGGCGATGACAATGGCATTGTGGGCAGCTTCCAGAGCAGCGTTTTGCAGCAGCAGTTCTTGCTCAGCGAGTTTGCGCTCGGTGATATCCCTTCCGGTAGATTGAACTTCGAAGAGCTGGCCTTGCGCATCAAAGATGCCGCGCTCGGTCCAGCTTTCCCAGCGCTCCGTCCCATCAGGAAGTTTTTTGCGATATTCGCCAACTGCCACGGGGTTCTCCGGGGTCAGTGAGGCGATCTTATCTCTAATTCTCCCCCGCTCACTCTCTGGGACATCGTTGATAATCCTGGTGCCCATCAACTCATCGATAGGCCTGCCGATATATTGGGCATAGCTCTCATTGGCAAAGACACGCGTGGTATCCGGCTGGTAGCGCACCAGGAAGTCAGCCTGATCCTGGACGATGGCGCGGTATTTTGCTTCGCTTTCCCGCAAGGCGGCTTCGGCCATTATTCGCTCAGTTATATCACTACCTACTGATTGAACCTCTACTAATTTTCCTTTTGCATCGAAAATTCCTCGCTCAGTCCAGCGATACCACTTTCCATCCTTGCTCTTATATTCTCCAGTAACGGTCGGCTGTTCTGGAGAGAGCTTTTTTATATTCTGTTTAAGTCCCTTAAGTGACCCTATAGAAATCAACGAGAAGAAACTGAGACCGACAAGTTCCTCCGGGGGCTTTCCAAACAACTCACCGTAACGCTGGTTCACAAAAGTGAGTGTGCCATCCGGCTTCCAACGGCTGATGAATTCCGTCTGGTCTTCGACAACAGCCCGAAGACGGGTTTCGCTTTCTATCACTTCAGCAGTACGCTGTTTAACGCGCTCCTCCAGCTCTTTATTTAGGGCATGGATCTCATCTTCAGCTATCTTGCGCTCGGTAATATCCCGGGTAATCACTACAGCCTGGATAGAACTTTCACCCTCTCTCTGGAAAGGATGATAGAAGATTTCTACATAGCGTTTACCCAGGGTGGGATACTCTATCCAATGCTGCTCGTTGACTTTGTGGCCTGCCAGGCAGTTATCTAAATAGGGTTTGATTTCATTGACAAAAATCTCGTCCCCCCACAAATCGACCACACTTTTTCCAATAATCTCCTCCGGCGTTTTACCCACTGACTGGCAGTACGATGCATTTACAGCCTTGTAAATGTAATTTACATCGATCAGGCTCATGAAATCTTCGGAAGTATTGGCGATGAATTCATATCGTCGGCGCACAGTTTCCGAATGTTTGCGCTCGCTGATGTCGCGCACAATACTTTGGTAATATTGAGGGTTGCCCCGGACATCTCTCACTAACGTCGCATTGATTTCTACGGGGAAAATCGAGCCATCTTTCCGGCGGAACTGGCGCTCATAAATCGGCAATTTTTCTCCTGATAGTAGCGCATCCATTCTACTCAAGGCATCGGAGTACTCTTGGTCTACAATAATGCCCTCGACAGGTATCCCGATTAGTTCTTCTATTTCATATCCCAACATATCAGCGGCGCGCTGATTGACACTTAGGTGAACACCATCTAAGTCTACAATGAAAACAGCATCGTTAGAATGATCGAAGAGGGCTGTGTATCTTTGCTCTATTTGCTTACGCTCGGTATCTTTAGCATCCAATCCCTTGACCATCCGGTTGAAGGCGTTTGCCAGAGACCCGATTTCATCATCCGATTTGACTTCGACGCTCTGTTCCAGGTCACCAGTTTTGGTAATGTACTGGGTAACCTCACCCATACCTTTTAAGGGTTTGAGCACAAAGTTATTCAGGCCTACCCAGGTAATCAAACTGAGCACCACCAGCGCCAAAACCACCGCGATCATCGGTACAAATACCGCCCCAATAACCTCCTGGCTAATTGCCATAGAAGGAATTACTGCTGTGATTTTCCATCCCAATTTGGGCGAGGTACGAAAAAAGTAATAGTTATTATCGACAATAATCATCCCCTGCTCTTGACCCATCAGACTAGCAACCTGCTCACCCAGGACTGATTCAACATGGGTGAAGAGGGCATTTTCATCTCTGTTAGCCAGGACAGTGCCATATTCGTCCACCAACAGCAGTTGTCCCTCATGACCAACATCAAAGCCTGATATATAATCGATCAAATTAACCAGGGTGATATCGGTTCCTATGACGCCATAAACCTGCCCATTTTCATCCAAGAGCGCTGTCACGATGCCCAGGTTCACATCGGAGGTTGTTACCGATTGGTATGGTTCCGTTCTCATCACATCACCGGGGTTCTCTGCCGCCAGGATATACCAAGGCCTCAGGCGCGGGTCGTATTGAGTTGGCCGTGCCCGGGGGTGCGAGCGCACAAAACTACCATTTTCACGCCCCATATAAACGGAGTTGACGTAAGGATGGGTGATCCTGAAGCCGTTCAGCACTTCAATAATGTCTAACTCCAGATCTGTGTAGTTATATTCAAAGGTTTCCTCATTGGCTTCGAGAAAGTTGGTGAAATCCTCGTCATCCCTGGAGCGGGCAAGCTCGTTGGCGGCCAGGGTTCTGACATTATTTTCTGCTTCTTCCAAAAAACTGGTCAGCGCGAAATCGAGTTGGGCGAGTTGACGTTGCAAATCAGACTCGATGTGCTCCAACCTATCCTGCCGCAGATCAAACCAAAGATGTCCCGCAGCTAAACTCGAAATCACTAAGCCGACAGAAATATACAGTATGAGAATTTTTTGTTTGAGGGCCATTTTTGCTACTCCAAAAACCATATTCACAGACTATCGAACCCTACATTTCTGGCTAGGTAGGGTACTACCAATAATCATACAAGAATATAAAGAGTTCGTCATCCCTATATGACCGGGATATTGCTTTACAAAAAATTAACAGATCTTTGCCTACTGCGTGGTGAATTTAGCTTGTACGGTCACTCCTTGGGGTGTGTCGCATGAATTCTCCACTGAGCCGCCCGCGTTTACCCAATAGTCTGTGCCAGTGTTCAGGTTCACATCTGGCGCAATGGTGACTGTATCGTTGGTGTATGTGGTAGTGGAAATGGTGACCGAGGCTGATACAATCTGACCACAGCCATTATTGGAACATAAGGCAATATTGTCTTTATTTCCATATATCAGCGTGGATGCATCCATAGCCTGGTTGAATTGGATCACTGGATTAACGGTTACCGCGACTCCCGTGCTGCCGTCTGCCGGGGTAATGCTGCTCACAAACCCGTTTGCACCCGGAGCGCTGCAACTGGTTGCCTGCGTATCAGTATCTGTCGCCGAGTCGTTGCCCGGGGTCGGGTCGGTGGTGCCTGTTGGAGGCGCAACGCTGACCGTGTTGGCCAAGTTGCCGCTGGCCCCGGCTGAGATGTCGGCTGTGACTGTGTACGTGATACTCCCGCCGTTAGGGAGATCAACCGTGTCGCTGAAGTTGGCTGTGCTTCCCGATACGCCGTCACAGCCACTGGCACCACCAGAATGATTACATGTCCACGTCCATGAAGACACCTGGGCAGGCTTGTTGTCGCTGACTTGTGCACCATTAGCATCGCTCGGCCCATTGTTGCTGACCACAATCGTGTAGGTTACCGTGCCCCCCGGCGTGTATTCGGTGACACCGTCATTTTTGGTTACTGCCAAATCAGCTTGCGGATTGGCCGTATCGGTATCTGTCTTTGAATCGTTGCCCGAGGTTGGGTCACTGGTACCGGCAGGGGGAGCAATACTGACTGTATTATCCAGATTGCCGCTGGCATCCGAAGAGGTGTTGGCTGTCACGGTGTAGGTGATGCTGCCGCCGTTAGGGAGGTCAACCGTATCACTGAAGTTCCCTGTGCTGCCAGCAACACCGTCACAGCCGCCGCCTGCATGTACGCAGGTCCATGTCCAAGATGACACCTGGGCGGGCTTGTTGTCGCTGATTTCTGCGCCAGCCACATCGCTTGGCCCGTTGTTGCTGACTACGATTGTGTACGTTACCGTGCCCCCTGGGGTGTATTCGGTGACGCCGTCATCTTTGGTTACTGCCAGATCAGCCTGCGGATTGGCCGTATCGGTATCTGTCGCCGAGTCGTTGCCCGAGGATGGGTCACTGGTACCGGCAGGGGGAGTAATACTGACTGTATTATTCAGATTGCCGCTGGCATCCGAAGAGGTGTTGGCTGTCACGGTGTAGGTGATACTGCCGCCGTTAGGGAGGTCAACCATATC
Source organism: uncultured Anaerolineales bacterium (assembly GCA_964419495.1). Lineage (GTDB taxonomy): Bacteria > Chloroflexota > Anaerolineae > Anaerolineales > UBA11858 > NIOZ-UU35. The sequence continues at coordinate 16,478 of CAYQQX010000030.1, read as the reverse complement.
GCTGAAGTTCCCTGTGCTACCAGCAACGCCGTCACAGCCGCTGGCGCCGCCTGCATGTACACAGGTCCATGTCCAAGATAACACCTGGGCAGGTTTGTTGTCGCTGACTTGAGCGCCACTGACATCATCTGGGCCATTATTGGAAACTACAATTGTGTACGTCACGGTATTCCCAGGTGTATATTGCGCAACGCCGTCATCTTTGGTCACGGACAGATCAGCAGAGGGAGGCGGAGAACTACCTCCATCTCCTTCTCCATTTCTTTCGTCTTCATCTTCATCCTCATCAGGTTCTGTTGGTTGTGCTTGCGGTAAAGGGACAGTCGATTCGCTTGCAGTTGATGGCGTATCTTGGTCTGCTTGCGTCTCTTCGCTCTGCTCAGTTTCTTCCTCTGAAACTTCATCCTGATCTGTTACTCCCTCAGTTTCTTCGGTCCCGGCAGATTCTCCCGAACCGGAAGAAGCAGCGGATTCATCTACCAATGCTTCAACCAGGGAGGCTACTGAGGGAACCGGCATCTGTAATTGATTAAAGAATGCAGTTAACCGGGCGGTGATATCTGTGCCAGGCGGCAATAAGTCTCTCAAAACATCGGCGACAATATCAAGTGAAACTGGCGGGCGAGGCCGTTTTGGCTCCGTACTGTAATCAGCTTGTTCATCAGTCATGATCGAAACCGATACAAATTCCCCTTCGTATGGTGCTGAAAATTCCTGCGCGAAAACAGAAAAACCCAGGCAAAATAACCCCACAGCGATCAGCGAGAAGAGAATTCCCCATGACGTCCGTAAGTTCTTATGGTTAGGCGTAGCCACAATACAGGGTTCACTCCAGAGATATGAGGCGGAAAATATTGATGGATTCCGCCTTGCCTTTGACAATGCGAGTGCCCATCGAGACAATCTTGAACTCACCCTGCCTGTCACCCAGGGCTTCAAAGGTTTCCTCGCTGATAATGGCGCTGGTCTGGCCGATTTCTTTGGTCAGACCCTCTAAACGTGCCGTTGCATTAACGGTATCGCCGATGACGGCATAATGCAACCGATCTGCCGATCCCATACCGCCGGCTGCGACCATGCCTGTGTTTATGCCAATCCCAGTGATCAGGGGTGGTTCGCCTAACTCCTGGCGACTTGTATTCATCAGCTCAATTACGCGGATCATATCAGTTGCTGCGCGGCAAGCCTGATAGGCACTCTCAGATGGAGCCAGCGAGGCAGGCAATATCCCAAAAAAGGCCATCAGCGAATCGCCAGTAAACTCATGGGTTACACCACCATGAGAGGCAATCACGGGAACTAACTCACCATAATACTGATTGAGCCAACTCAATATGGTTGTAGGGGTTTGATTTTCGGAGACAGTCGTGAAGCTGCGAATATCCGTGATGATAACTGTAGCGACTGTATTTTGCCCTTCTAATTTCAATTCACCTGACGATAAACCCTGCCGAAGTTGTTCCCTGATTTGCGGTGTCACAGAACGGCCTAACAGATCACGATAGATCTCGCCTTCCTGCAAATTCGCCACCATATAATTAAAGGCGGAGCCTAAAAACGCCAATTCATCATTGCCGCTTATCTCGACAGTTGTGTCCCAATTCCCCTGGCTGACTTTCGAGGCCGCGCCGACCACTTCAGAAAGAGGAGTGGTGATACTTCTGGCCAGTAAATACCCAATCAGCATTATGAACAAGAGGCCTAACGTAGCCAGGACAAATATCTATAGCTGTGTAATCTGGCTGGGGTTTACCAGGAAATTTTCTGCCAGAGATGCACCCAATAGCCCTAAGTCATAACCGCCGCGCACCTCCCAAACACCAACGATTTCACGGTAATCGACATTGGCAAGATGAAGAGGTCTCAGACGGCTCTCCTTTCTTTGGCGGGCCAGTATCTCATCAGCCAGATCTATACCCAACAATAATTGCTCACTCGGCTGGGTAAAAGTGCTCGCTATTGGCACACCATAAATATCGTAAATAGTGATGTGTGCAAACGTATCTTCTTCCCCCAAAAGGGCTTTGCGAGTTTCATCAGCCAGGGTGCTGACTGATCGCCCCACTAAGATGACCCCGACAAGCTGATCTTCGCCATCATAGATTGGACCCGCCACATAGAAATAATCACCCCATGATCCTCGCACGAGTCCGCCATATTTATCTCCAAGGTCATCGACCTGTTGATACAACACTCGCTGAACAAACTCCTGATCCGCAAAAGAGGTATCACCCTTAGTGTAATCGTACACCTCACGCCCCCCACCAGGCCGATGGCGGACAGAAACCAGCGTTATGCCCTGATTATCCAATATTTCGATTGCTTCTTCACCACGATTGATGGCTTCGCCCACCAGAAGCTCGCGCAGCACTTCAGCATCACGTGCCCGTATCGCTTCAACAATACCCTCCGTATAAGCCAGGGCGCGCAAAGATTCCAGCCGCCGGTTCTCCTCCTCTACAACCCACGAAGCTGTCAAATGTCCCACTTCGATTAAATTATTGATAAAGCGATCCTCTATGGATTCCAAAGTTACCCGGCTGATCAAAAACCCCGCGCCTATTGCCAATATTAATGCTAATATCAAAAATGGAAAGACGATCTTAAATTGGATCGGTATCCTCACCTTGGGAAAGGCAGCTTGCGCATCTTTGGCTGAATCCAGGACATCTTCGATCCGCGTCAGAGTCTTCTCAAGCCACACCTTATTGAAAGGCGCTCGTAAAAACCACTCCACCCCGTAATCTTTGACTTCTAACTCGCGCTCAAGATCGGGGTATTTATTCGTAATAATCAGTAAAGTTTCAGGATGTTTTTTTCGAAGATATTTCAGGAGTTGGAAGAGATCTTTCTCAGGCAAATGCAGATCGATTACAGCCAAATCGTAATGATTTTCATCGAACTTATGTCGAAAATCTCTGGCGAGCAGAACAATTTCGACAAGATCGCCCCTCTGCACAAACAAATTATGCAAAGTTTGGGCAGATTCTTCTTCGGTTTGAATGATTATTACGCGCATATCTAATGCTTATTTATATCGTTATCTAACCTTATTGACAACAGTATCACAGTAATATTAAATGCACTGTATAGCTTTCCTCTCAAATAAATTATTATACTTTTGAACAAAACCTTTCAAGCTAGCATTTTTGATGGTTCTTTGGGAATTGCCGTGAGAGACCTCACATTTGGGGGTAGGGATCGTGCTCCGCACGATCCCTACCCCCAAATGTGGCCCCTTATCACGACGATTCCTTGAGACCCTTTTTGATAACGGGGCGCAGGCAATATCTACCGTGATGGTATAAGTTTGTTCAAAGTTACGCCCTGTACCATACTGAAAGCCGCCTCTGGCGCGGATAGGTAGTGCCGTTTGGAATGAACTGCATGACTGCTAATCGTATATAGCTTCCTCGATTGTCTGAAGGTTTTAATAGCGAATTGCTGTATGAAAAAATTTTAAGGGTGCTGCTGTTCTAAACTGGTTAGTCATCGATTAGGGTAAAACTATTAAATAGCTGCAATAACTATGCCGTTCTTGGGGAGAATTAACAACTCATGTTACGCACACGTAGCGAGGTTTCCCTGGAAATAGGGGGTCGGGGACGAAGCCCCCACCCCCTATTTCCAGGGAGATTCTCTTTAGCTTGCGTAACATCAATTAACAAGTTGAAAAAAAACGCCCCGAGGCAAAGCAGCTCGGGGCGTGCGAAACTAAGAAGGGACTGATTATTTGGCTATAATATCGATGAGCACTGCTCTAACAACAGTTCTCCAAAGGTATTTACCAGATTCTTCATCATACTGATAACAAGTGATCAGGGTAATCCAATCTTCACTTTCCCTGCGCATCACCGAGAGGTCATCAGGCGCCACAAAGTTACGCTGGCGAACTTCATACATGTAGAGGAGATCGCCGGAATCGATGATTACCAAATTACCCCAACTCAGTTGGTCAAGATCAACAAACGGACCAGGTTCACCAGTAGGCAAGTAGGCATGGGCGCTCAAGGCAGTGTTCCCCATTGATGTGGGGAAGGCTGTTCCTTCGAGGTAGCCAATTTCATTCCACAACCAGGTGGTCTGCCAAACATCATTGTAGAGTGGGATTCCAATGATCGGCGACTCGACTCCAAGTGATGGAATTTCCAGCATCATATCCACATTGGTCTCAAGTTGTTCTTTGATTATCTCCGGTAATGGATCGACATTTGTCTGACGACCGGGAGTGAAACCTGTGCTAGGTAATTCAAGCGCATCTTCCAAAACCGCATTTGATGCAGAATCAGCGTCATCATTCAACTGAGCCAATGGATTGGAAGAGACAAAGACACCCACATCTGTGTCTAGATTTATACTGCCAGGGTTCAGGGTTACCAATGTCGCCCGGCCAGCGGCCTGCAGGTTGTTGGTGGCTTGCAGCAAACGCGCAGTGTCGATTGGCGCAGTTTGTTTCCCAATGCTCAATCCAAATTCTGAGTTTTCGGAGTAAGTTTTTGGCAAACTTTCTTGTAAAGCTTCATAGGCTGCATAGACATCCATACCTGGCTCTTCAGCCACTAACCACATCAGCCCCATGTCGATATGACTGATGGTTGTATCCGCATCGATGGTGATCTGAGGAGAAAAGCCACCAGAACTGAGGTTGAGAGTGTCCAAGATTTCGCCATTGGTATCGCCTTCAAAAACAAATCCACCCGTATCGATGGTATTACTATCCGTAAAGTCATTATCCACGTCATCAGGGCCGGCATCGAGTTCTGTGCAAGCCCATCCTGCAGGTCTAAGAGCCTCAATCATGTAAATACCAGGATTGACAACAAACTCGAAGGCTCCGCTGTCATCGGTGATTATTGTATCGATCGGGTCTCCATCATCTGTATAAGGCTCAACTATGCCATCACCGTCGACATCGGTGAACAGATTCAGGGTGACATTGGCATATCCAATCTCGTCGCCATCTTGAATACCATCCTTGTTTCCATCCAACCATACCTTATCGCCAAGCTGCGAGGGTTGCAATTGGCCAGCATCATTATCCAGGGCATCATCCCCGGCGTTTTCTATGGTTAGTACATATCCATTTGGCAGAACAAACTCTATCATGTAGGTGCCTGGAGCGACAGTAAACAAGTAGGAACCATCTGTACCTGTGATTTGAGTCTGCATGACGTCGCTATCATCACCAAAGGGTTCGACCTGCCCATCTCCATCGAGATCACCATACAAATTGACCTTCACATTGGCCACCCCAGGCTCCCCAGGATCCTGGAGACCATTTTTGGGATTATTGTCAATCCAGGCAAAATTACCTAATTGAGCGGTGGTAATGCCAGCGGAATCCTCGTCATCTTCTGATTGATCGCCATCGTCGTTGTTAGGAGCACTATCCACGTCTGGTTGATCTTGTGCAGTAACCTGCGTGGTATTGGTTAGACCAAATTCACCATTGATCCTGGCTTGGAAGGTCAGAGTTACACTCTCACTGGCATCGAGCTGATCCACGTCCCACTTGAGAACAGGATCATTGGAATCATCGGACACGATGGTCGCACCTGTTGCACCGGCATTGCCGCCGATGGTGCCAGCCTGATACGTGTATCCAGCCGGGAGGATATCGCTAACGGAAATTCCAGTGGCGCTATGCGTGCCGCGATTAGGTACCGTGACTGTAAATGTGACCACATCCCCCAACCTGGCAGTAGGATCACTAATGATCACTTCCAGGTCCATATCGACAGATTTATTGGGATTACGTGCTGCGGTGGGGTCTTTCGGTGCAGTTGTACTACTATCATCTGTCAAAACCGGAGTGTTGTTTGCAACATTAGCATCATCATTGTCAATATCGCCATCACCATCCTGATCCCAATAGGCTTTGCCCTGGTTTTGGGTTTGGTCCATGCCGGCAGGGATGGTTGTACTGAATGTGAGTACGACTTCATTGCTAGCATCCGCCTCTGTTAGGGCACCCTGGTCAGCAGCGATAGTACCTTCCCATACAATCTGGTCCGCAGCAGCATCGTACGTACAGGTCGTCGTTGTCGAAGAGCCGCGGGCTTCACAAACCAGACTGCCTGCGACATACGAGGTACCGTTAGGCATAGAGTCAACGATGCGAACAGGATTGGCATCCGCATTGCCATTGTTGATCCAAACCTGCCGCCAGATTGCAGTGGGCCAGCCGGTTGCATCGACGAACTTCCAACCCGAAGGCGGATCGAAGACATGAGAATAGCCAACTTTGGAGGCAGCCTCATCGTCTTCACTCTGGTCGCCATCATCATTGTTGGGTGTCGAGTCAGGATCGTTTTGATTGGATGCAGTTACCTGCGCCACGTTCTTGTAATCACCGCTAACTTTCACTTTTGCGGAGATTTCAAGGGTAGCAGTGCTCCCATTGGCAATCGCACCGACATCCCATTCTCCGCTAGAGTCATCATACGTACCCTGGCTGGGGTTATCGGTGACATAGGCGTATCCATCGGGAAGTTTGTCGCCGACTTTGAGGCCGCTGGCGTTCGCCGGGCCGTCATTCTTCAAGGTGAGGGTGAAGACGACATAATCGCCAGGACCAGCCGAGATATTGTCCACTTTCTTTGATATGGACAGGTCTGCCGCACCAGGGCTAGCAGATGTGCTGGACTCATCGTCATCGTCAAGGCCATCGCCTTTGTCATCGGTATTTTCATCACTGCTGGGGTCGGAGTCGGGATCGGGTTGATCCGCGGCCGTGATCTGAGCCAGATTGGTGTAATCTCCAGTCGCATTGACCAAGGCTTTGACGGTCAGGGACACGCTTTCGCCAACATCCAACTGGTCGATATCCCAACTCAGGGTGGGGGCGCTGCTCTCATCGGAGGTGATGGTTGCACCGGTTGTCCCGGAATCACTGTCGATATTGCCAGCACCGCTGGTGTAGGTGTACCCATTAGGCACCATATCGGTCACTGTGATGTTGGTGGCACTGTTGGGACCACTGTTGGTCACCGTGATCGTAAAGGTGATCGTTGTGCCGGCCACCGGGGTGCTGGTGCTGGCGCCCTTGACCAGGGACAGGTCTGCGACAAGGACATCGAAGAAGTCATTATCCACAGATGTGCTGCCTGCTGTCAGCGTAACACTGATTTTATCGTCGTTAGCCCCATTGGTGTCACCCGTTGAGGCGTAGTTGGTCTTGTTGACCTCGCGCACCACATAGGTTCCAGGACTGAGGTTGGTGAACTGGTAGTCACCGTTAGCATCGGTAGTCGCCTCGGGTTCCCCGGCATCCTTCACTCCATCGTCATTGAGATCAAGATATACGATCACTCCAGAGAGGCCCGGCTCTCCAGAATCGAAGCTTCCGTTGACATTGGTATCATCGTAAACCGTACCCTGGATGGTGCCGGGATCGGGTTCATCGAAGAAATCGTTGTCTGCGGAATCGGTACCCGAGGTCAGGGTAACGGTGATCTTGTCATCGTTAGCCCCACCGGTATCACCGGTGGAGGTGTAGTTGGTGGGATTGATCTCACGCACCACGTAGGTGCCGGGATCAAGATTTGTGAACTCATAGTCGCCGTTAGCATCGGTAGTATCCTCGGGCTCTCCAGCATCCTTGACGCCGTTGTCGTTCAGATCGAGATACACCGTCACCCCAGTTGCACCTGGCTCACCGGCATCATAGTCACCATCGCCATTGGTATCCTCATAAACTGTTCCACGGATGGCTGCCTGCTTGATATCGAAGAAATCGTTATCATCCGAGTCTGTTCCCGAGGTCAACGTGACGCTGATCTTGTCATCATTGGCCCCATCGATATCGCCACTGGAGTTATGTCCAGCCGGATTGATCTCACGAATTACGTAGGTGCCGGGATTCTTGTCCGCAAACTCATAGTCGCCACTGGCATCGGTGGTGTCTTCAGGCTCTCCAGCATCCTTGACGCCGTTGTCATTCAGATCCAGGTAGGCTGTCACACCTGAGATACCGGTTTCACCAGCATCAAAGTCACCATCGCCATTGGCATCATCATAAACCGTTCCGCGAATGTCTGCTGGTACCGCATCGAAGAAATCATGGTTCGCCTCGGTTTCACCAGCTGATACGGCAACGTTGATCGTGTCGTCGTTGGCGCCCTCAGTATCACCCGTGGAAGTATAACCACTCTTGTTGACTTCTCGAATGATATAGTCCCTCGGGTCGAGGCTCAGGAACTCATAAGCACCGAGAGCATCAGTAACGTCTTCTGGTTCGCCAGCATCGCTAACGCCGTTGTTGTTGAGGTCGAGATAGACGGTCACTCCAGCAATACCCGGTTCGCCAGCATCGAAGTCGCCATCACCATTGGTATCATCGTAGACCGAGCCGCGAATCACACTGGGGTCAGGATCATCGAAGAAGTCGTTGTCTTGTGAGTCAACCCCAGAAGTCAGCGTGACGGAAATCTTGTCGTCGTTACCGCCTTCAGTATCCCCGGTGGAAACATAGTTTGCCGGGTTGGTTTCTCGAATGACATAGGTACCGGGATTCAGGTCGGCAAATTCGTAATCACCATTAGCATCGGTGGTGCCCTCGGGCTCACCAGTATCCTTGACGCCGTTGTCGTTCAAATCCAGATAAACGTTTACTCCTGAGAGTCCATCTTCACCGACATCAAAGTTGCCATCGCCATTTAGGTCCTCGTAGACCGTGCCGCGTATGTCAGAAGGCTGGATGTCGAAGAAGTCGTTGTCATCAGAGTCTGTCCCTGAAGTCAAGGTGACGCTGATCTTGTCATCGTTAGCGCCATTGGTGTCCCCGGTCGAAGTGTACCCAGCCGGGTTGGTTTCCCGAATCACATACGTGCCGGGATTCCTGTCGACAAACTCATAGTCGCCGTTGGCGTCGGTGGTGTCCTCGGGCTCACCAGCATCTTTGACGCCATTGTCGTTCAGGTCCAGGTAGACATTTACACCACTGATGCCTGTCTCACCAGCATCGTAGTCGCCGTCGCCGTTGGAATCTTCATAGACTGTACCGCGAATGTCGGCAGGTTGGGCATCGAAGAAGTCGTTACCAGTAGAGTCGCTGCCCGCAGAAAGGGTTATCGAAATTTTGTCATCATTCGAGCCTTCTGTGTCTCCTGTAGATGCATAACTCGCAGGGTTGATTTCACGGATATCATACGTTCCAGGAGTACTGTCAGGAAACTCATAGTAGCCAGATGCGTTTGTTGTATCCTCTGGCTCACCAGCATCTTTGACGCCATTTTTGTTCGAGTCCAGATAGACAGCTACACTCGGGATTCCATTTTCACCAGCATCGAAGTTGCCATCACCATTGGTATCGTCGTAAACGGTACCGCTGATGGTGATCTGTTTCTCATCCACGAAGTCGTTGCCGGTCGAATCGCTACCTCCACTGACGTCCACCTTGATCGTGTCCAGATCGGTACCGCCTGCCGTGCCGTCCTTGTCGCTGACATCGTCAGGATAGGTCGCTCCGTCGGTCTCCACCACGATGTACTTGCCCGCCGTCACATCCGTGAAGCTGTACACACCGCTGGCATCCGTAGTTGTTGTTGCTACCGCAGCGCCGTCAGCTACGCCGTCATCGTTGGCGTCAGCGTACAGCGTCACCGTGATGTTGTTCAGGTTGGTGTCACCTGTGTCGTCGTTGTCTGTGTCGGCCTTGACGTTGCCGCTGATGGTGATCTGCTTCTCGTCGACGAAGTTGTTGCCGGTCGAATCGCTGCCTCCGCTGACGTCCACCTTGATCGTGTCGTAGTCCGTGCCGTTGGCATTGCCGTCGCTGTCGCTGACATCATCAGGATAGCTGGTGCCGTCCGTCTCCACCACAATGTACTTGCCCGCCGTCACATCCGTGAAGCTGTACACACCGCTGGCATTGGTCGTCTTTGTCGCCGTTGGCGTCCCAGGCGTATCAGCCATGCCGTTGCCATCCGCATCCAGATACAGTTTCACCGTGATGTTGTTCAGGTTAGTGTCACCTGTGCCATTGTTGTCCGTATCGGCTGTCACCGTTCCGCTGATCGTGATCTGCTTCTCGTCCACGAAGTTGTTGCCAGTGCTGTCACTGCCGCCGCTGACGTCCACCTTGATCGTGTCGTAGTCGGTGCCGTTGGCATTGCCGTCGCTGTCGCTGACATCGTCTGGATACGCGGCTCCATCAGTCTCCACCACGATGTACTTGTTAAGGGATACACCAGAAAAGGTGTAATTGCCACTGGCATTCGTTGTTGTTGTCGCAGTGGGAGTACCTGGGGTATCGGCCACACCGTTACCATCGGCATCTAGATACAACTTCACCGTGATGTTGTTCAGGTTGGTGTCACCTGTGCCGTCATTGTCTGTATCAGCACTGACATTCCCGCTAATATCTGCGGTTGCATTGACTGTCAGCGTATCGCTGGCTGTGTTACCTGTACCGCCGTTGGTTGAACTCACATTACCGCTGGTATTGGCTTTCGCCCCAGCGCTGGTAGCCGTCACATCCACTTCTACTGTACAGTTGCTGCCGCCAGAAATACTGCCCCCACCCAATGATATGCTCGTGCTTCCCGCAGTGGCTGTCACTGTCCCATTACATGTATTCTGCACATCCGGCGTCCCCGCCACTTTCACACCACTGGGCAAGTTGTCTGTGAAGGCCACGCCCGTCAGGGAATCGCCGCTGTTGGGATTCGTGATCGTGAAGGTCAGTGTCGAAGTGCCATTCACCGCAATCGGGTCCGGTGAGAAAGCCTTGCTGATACTAGGAGGATCCAGTACTGTCAGATTGTCACTGGCAGTTGACCCTGTCAGAGATACTGGACCTGTCGCGGTCGGCGTCCCTGTCGTATTCGTAACCGCACCAGCCGTAGAGCTGGTCACATTCATCACTACCTGGCAGCTCGAGCCCGATGCTATCGAGGCCGCACTGAACCGCACGGCTCCATCTCCTGCTGCGGATGCTGTATCATCCGTCTTCGTCACCGTGCCGCATGCGCCTGGCGTGAAGTTGAAGGTCGTGTTCTGCAGCGTCATTCCCGCTGGGAAGGTGTCATCCACCTTCACTGTCGTCAACGCTCCAGGGTTGCCGCTCGGATTGCTCAGTGTCAAGGTCAGGGTCGTATTGCCGCCCTTGGCGATCGTAGTAGCCCCAAAGGCTTTGGTCAATGTTGGCGCGGTGTACACATTCAAGGTGTCACTGGCTGTGTTGCCCGTGCCCCCATTTGTCGAGCTGACATTGCCGCTGGTGTTGACTTTCGCTCCGGCGCTGGTCGCCGTCACATCCACCTCCACCGTGCAGGTCCCGCTGGCCGCAATCGTCCCGCCGCTGAAACTCAAACTTGTGTCATCGGCAGATGGCGACCAAGTCGGTGAACCGCAGTCTGTCGCAGAAGCATCCGGTGTTCCCGCCACCTTCACGCCACTGGGCAAGTTGTCTGTGAAGGCCACGCCCGTCAATGAATTTCCGCTGTTGGGATTGGTGATCGTGAAGGTCAGTGTCGAAGTGCCATTCACCGCAATCGGATCTGTCCCAAAGCTCTTGCTGATACTCGGGGGATCCAACACCGTTAAGGTATCGCTAGCAGCAACGGTATTCGATCCCACTGAACTGGATACATCCCCAATGGGAATAGAGTTGTTATAGCTTCCATCAGAAGCAGCTGTGACTGTCACTGTAACAGTACAACTGCTGCTAGCAGCGATAGCTCCATTACTTAGGCTGACTGTGTTCCCCCCGCCAGTCGCCGAAGCTGACCCGCCGGTACAGGTTGTACTGGCACTGGGTGTTGCCGCATTCACAACACCACTGGGATATGTATCTGTGAAAGCCACGCTCGAAATGCCACTGGAGTTAGGATTTGTAACTGTAATCGTAAGCGTTGACGTACCACCTTCCGCAATCACATCAGATGAGAATTCTTTGGTCACTGTGGGAGGCGCTATGACAGTCAATGTTGCACTGGTGGAGTTCGAATTCGATAATTCCTGCGTCGTGGTCAGATCACCGACCGCAATGGTATTTTCATGCGAACCCCCTGTTGAAGATGTAACTGTAACTGTAATCGTACAACTGCCGCTGGCGGGAATCGTTCCTCCACTAATGTTTACTGAGCCTGCACCAGCAACTGCTGTAACTGACCCACCACTGCACGTTGTCGTCCCATTGGGAGTACTGGCATTCACAACCCCAGCTGGATAGGCATCCGCTAGAGAATCGATGGTCAGCGCAGAGCCATTGGAGTTATTCAAGGTTATGGTCAATGTGGAAGTGCCGCCTGCGCTTATCGAAGCGGGCGAGAAAGATTTTGCAACTGTTGGGGCAGTGCCAACAGTAACTTCACTGGTGTCTGAACCAATCGAAATGCCCTCAGAATATCCCGTGGCTGTATTCGTATATTTGCCAACATAGTTGGGAACGGTTGCCGTGTATTCGAGTTTCAAAGAACTTCCACCCGCAATCCAATAGGTACCATCACAAGTTCCACCCACACAGGATGTGGTAGGTTTCCCAATAAAATTGATTGTGCCATCATCCCCTGCAGATGGCACACTAGCTGAATTGGCAGCCGTGATATCACTATTTACAGTGAATGCGCTAAAGGTAACTTTGTTCCCTGAAATAGCAGGCAGTACGTCCGTGATCTTCTCAAGGCGCGCATCATAGGCGGAAGTATTTTGCACAATTATGGTATAGGTAACCGTGCCGCCAGAGGGCAAAGAAGTCGGGCTGGCTGTTTTTGAAATCGTAAAGGGGTTCGTTGGCGCAGGAAATTTTTGCTCACATGGGCTGGGAGCTTTACTTCCCGTACAGGTTAGTGCGGGTTCAAAATTGCCGGTATATTTCTGCTGCGTGCCGCTGACCATATCGGCATAAGGGGTGGTTGTAGTGCCCGCCCCTCCAACACAAACGGCTTTCAAATAGTAAACAACATCAATTGTATTGGTTCCCCCACCACTAGAAACACCTGTTTTATAAAGAACATCATCATCAGAAGTAGTTAATCCAGTAACCCCAGATACTCCTGTAATATCTGTACTTACCAGGCGATAGCAACCAGAATTATGGGTGGCATTGCCAGCCGGCTGGATTCCTAGATCAGCGCCCGAGCCTATATTGCCAAACTTGTATTGGACGGTCAGGGGAATGATCTGACCCAAAACAGCACCATTGCCAATTTGTTGGGATACCAGTTCGCCACCAGCATTCGCGGATATCTCTGAGCGCGTAGTCAGACTGAGGGAGCCGCTGGTCACATCAGGGGGGTTGCCATCCTGGCTGACGGTAATCGTATATGTGGCAGATTTTGCGGGTGGATTCGAACCGCTGTAGCAAGGATAATTGACAAAATAATACACATTAGCCGTCGCCCCATTTGCCAATGTTGGGATCGTGCGGGTGGTCGATTCTCCCGAATCTAACGTGAAAGTACCCGTAAATCCGGTCAAATCTGGCTGGGTAAAGCCGCTGTGGGTTACCGTCAGATCTGTGAGCGTAGAGCCCGAGGAGTTTGTCACCTGGATCTGCTGATACATCGCATCAGGGCCAGAATCACAAGAATCGTTAGAATCCAGCGTGACATAAGGAGTAATTGTTGAAATGGTTATTCCAGAGAGCGCACTGACATCATCAGTTGGATGGAAAAATATTGTCGATAATATTAATAATGCAACGAAAATGACTGCAGCTCGAAATAAATTTGAAAGGCCTTCTAATCTTATTATTTGCATATTCTCCTTGACGATGAAATCACATTGTTTAAATTATTTTTGCAAATAGTAATTAATTCTTATTGACGACAATTACATATTCAGCTACTTTAATAGTAATAGCCCAAGTTGCAGCCATTGGCCGCCTGGGTTAGCCTGGGATGCTGGTAAGTCTCGCCAAAGTCTGGCCAGCATCCCTTTTTTGTTTTTTCTTGTTTTTCCCCATATTTCGGGGAACATTTATATACTTCTAATAATAAAAACCGGGCTCCAAAAAATAGCACTTTTGGTAGCCCGGCTATCTGTGAGCTTCTCAACTCAAGACCCGTGGTTTTGCGTCGCCACCTCGCGATGGCTTTGCCTTTTCGAGTGCAGATTTCATATTCGTCGACAAAGAACGAATATTTTACTCAAATATTCTAATATTTCTCTCTCAATTCCCCCGTTGGGAATAGTTTGTATTGGTTAGGGAGAGATAGGGTTTGAATTATGCCAAATCCATTCTTAAAAGAATACCCCAACGGCAATTTACCGTCTGTCGTTTTTATTCGGTTACTTGAGTAGTTAAAAGTTAGATTGTTTTAAATGATCCCCTCGCTAAGTCAGCTAAGAACCTGCGGGAGGTTTTAGCGGATGGTTCTCACCAGAATATGAATTCCAGGAACCTTCCGCAGGTTCAAGTTATTTGACGAGAATACCACTAAAGTATTTACCGGAAAGTAGCTAAAAAATGTGTCGTGTCTTAGCATGCCACACTTTACGGATCTACGAGCTGGCAGGCTTACGGCCAGTGTTTTGGCTAAAATCCGTATAAACCTGCACATAGAGGTAGTTGTTTGTGAGATAAACTTCTAAGATTACAGACATAATATTTCAGATTTACAATCTACTCGTGTGTCTCAATGTTATAATTTTCACATAACAGAATTGATCTTTACACAGCCCAACGAATGAGTATATAAAACCATTCTTACCCAAGGAGCACCCCATGATCCTGCTCAACCCCAAAGATCACCGACGCCACTATCCTGATGACGCATCGCGAGAGATCATGCGCAAAACTATCGCCTGGTTTGAAAAGCGGGGAAAATACCAGATCAAAGCAGATGATCACGCTCGGGCCTGGTACGGTGATTTTCTGGAATTTATCAAGGACGAAAAGATCTTCGCTACCCTGCTGACACCCTCAGCTTATGGCGCAGATGACAACTACCGCTGGGATACCTGGCGAAACTGCGAGTTCAATGAAATTCTGGGCTTTTATGGCTTGGCCTACTGGTACACCTGGCAGGTCAGCATTCTGGGTTTAGGCCCTATTTGGATGAGCGAGAATGAAGTCCTTAAAGAAAGAGCAGCCCGACTCCTTCAGGAGGGGGCTGTTTTTGCGTTTGGACTTTCAGAACGCCAGCACGGGGCGGATATCTATGCAACAGAGATGAACCTTGCCCCCCAGCCTGATGGCACCTATTTAGCTAACGGCGAAAAGTACTATATCGGCAACGCCAACGCCGCCCCCATGGTTTCGACCTTCGGCAAAATTGCCGGGACAGATGAGTATGTCTTCTTCGTGGCCGACTATCGCCAGGACGAATACGATCTGATCAAAAACGTCACAGCCAGCCAAAATTATGTTGGCCAGTACCTGCTCAAAGATTATCCCATCGACGAAGATGAAGTCCTCTCCATGGGCCAGGCCGCCTGGGATTCGGCGCTCAACACCGTCAATGTGGGTAAGTACAACCTGGGCTGGGCCTCCATCGGCATCTGCACGCACGCCCTGTACGAGGCCATTAATCATGCTGCCAACCGTCGCCTCTACAACATGTACGTCACCGACTTCCCCCACGTGCGCCAGATGTTCACCGACGCCTATGCCCGTCTGGTGGCCATGAAACTCTTTGCCCTGCGCGCCGCTGACTACGTGCGTGCCGCCTCACCTGAGGATCGCCGCTACCTGATCTACAACCCCATGGTCAAGATGAAGGTCACAACTCAGGGAGAGGAAGTCATCAACCTGCTTTGGGACGTGATCGCCGCCAAAGGTTTCGAGCGCGACACCTACTTCGAGATGGCGGCGCGCGATATCCGGGCCTTGCCCAAGCTGGAAGGCACCGTGCATGTCAACATCGCCCTGATCGTCAAGTTCATGCCCAATTATTTCTTCAACCCCTCTGAATATCCAGATCTTCTCAGGCAAGATCAGCCTGGGAACGATGATTTCTTGTTTAACCAAGGACCAACGCGCGGGCTTAGTAAGATCACCTTCCACAATTATCAGGAGATCTATGATAAATTCGATCTCCCCAATATCGAAATTTTCAAAGAACAAATCGCTATATTCAAAGAATTCCTGGCCATGGCAACGCCCGATGAAGCGCAGCGCAAAGATATCGATTTCTTGCTCACGCTAGGTGAGATGTTCGCACTGGTAGTCTATGGCCAGCTGATATTAGAAAATGTTCCGATTTACGAAATCGATGATGCATTGCTCGACCAAATTTTCGACTTCATGGTGCGAGATTTTTCCAAGTTCGCCCTGCAGCTTTACAGCAAACCCAGCAGCACGCCTGCACAAATGGAATACTGCCAGCGTATGCTCCGTAAGCCAAATGTGGACGAAGAACGATACTTATCGGTTTGGAAGGAGAAAGTCTACGCCCTGAAAGACCTATATGAAATGAATCCTTAACCTGAAAAGATCCTAAGGGTTTTGCTAAGCACTTCGAGCGAAGCAAAACCCTTAGGATCTTAGTTTCTATTCTAAAGGAGATGCCAATGTATTTTCAACTCAACGA
>CAYQQX010000029.1:2871-38393 GCA_964419495.1 uncultured Anaerolineales bacterium | reverse complement strand
GTAGCGTAAGTGGAAATATAATTACGTTTTACTTCAATAAGCAACAGGCAAAAATCATGTAACACTACGCGCGAAAGGAAGAAGGAAATGCAACCTACAACCGATTATCAAATTAAGACAAGTGGATTTATCGATTGGATTGCCCTGATCATTGGCCGTGTATTAATCTCACTTGTCGTCCCTGTAACAACTTTCGCTGTCCTGATCATTGGTTTTCGCTGGCTTCGCGATACGATCCCCAGCGGAACAGCTGAAAAGACAGCCGTCTCATTAGTCGCCATCATATGGGGCGTGGGTGGCGCAGCCATCCTCTATGTTGTATCCAACTGGTTAGTCGAACAGCTCAATACGTTATGGGTGAAGCGCTTACAACCATTTATCTTTGTTGGCCCTGCGGTGGCCATATTAGTTTGGTATCTCGCCCTTCCTACTGCCAGAAGTTTTTGGATCAGTCTTTTTAGCAGGGATGGTACTGAGTTTGTTGGTCTAGCCAATTATTTATCTGTCTTTACAGAACGTACGATGCTTGTAGCTTTCAGAAACAATCTTTTATGGATAGTATTTGGAGCTACACTTGCGATCGTCTTTGGCCTTTTGGTTGCGGTTTTGGCAGATCGGAGCAAATTTGAAAACGTTGCCAAATCTTTGATCTTCCTCCCCATGGCCATCTCTATGGTTGGCGCGGGTGTGATCTGGAACTTCATTTACGAAGTAAAAGACGTGGCCGATCCACAAATTGGTCTTCTCAATGCCGTTTGGGTCGCCCTCGGAAACGATCCCAACGCCTGGACAGCTCTCAATCAGCCCTGGAATAATATCTTCTTGATTATCATTATGATCTGGCTGCAAACAGGCTATGCCATGGTGATCTTCTCAGCGGCCATCAAAGGCATCCCCGATGAGCTCATTGAAGCATCTCGAGTGGATGGTGCCAACGAAGTGCAGATATTCTTCCGCATCATGATCCCCTACATTATGGGGACAATCATTACGGTTAGTACCACGGTGATCATATTCACGCTGAAGATATTCGACATCGTGATGGTGATGACTGGTGGGCAATTTGCCAGCCACGTTATCGCCACGCAATTCTATCGCCAGGCTTTCACCAACAATAATAAAGGTTTAGCCGCTGCCATTGCCATCGTGCTGCTGATTGCCGTTGTGCCTGTCATGATCTACAACCTGCGGCAATTTGCTGAAGAGGAGGCCTTCTAATGACTACTCAGGCAGAGAGTTTCGCAAGAAAACAACGTATTAGTCAAATCGTCGTTAATGTATCGCTCTTGATACTGGTGCTGATTTGGACTATTCCAACCTTGGGTTTGTTAGTTTCCTCTTTCCGAACAAGATTTGATATCCAAACATCTGGCTGGTGGTGGGTTTTACCACACCGAGAATGGGTCACGGTTAAAGAAATTGAACCTGGTGATGACCTAGACCGTGATGGGGTTATGGAATTCGCAGGCGTGAGTGGCACGTTCGAAGAACTGCGTGCAGGCGTTGATACTTCTGATGGACAACAAGTCACTTGGGTAGGCAATAAACGCCTGGGTGTTGTAAAAGTCCAGGAAAATAAATGGACTATGCGTACCGATTTCACCCTGGAGAATTATGGTCAGGTGTTGGCAGGCAAGACCTATGAGATTGAAACTGCCAGCGGGGAAACAAAAACCGTTCAGGGTGATGATTTCACTGGTTCATTTTTGAACAGCCTGACAATCTCAATTCCTGCGACTGTGATCCCAATTCTGATCGCAGCCTTTGCGGCTTATGGATTTGCCTGGATGAACTTCCCTGGGCGCAAACCTCTATTTACGATGGTTGTAGCACTGATGGTTGTCCCACTTCAGATCGCACTCGTTCCCATCCTTCAAGACTATGTGCGTCTAGATTTGAACGGGACCTTCCTGGCAGTTTGGTTGGCCCACACTGGCTTTGGCTTGCCATTGGCCACATACCTGCTGTTTAACTACATCAAGGGATTACCTCGAGATATTCTGGAATCAGCTTTTATTGACGGCGCTTCGCACTTCACCATCTTTGCTCGCCTGATTTTGCCGCTCTCAATACCAGCGCTGGCATCCTTCGCCATTTTCCAATTCCTATGGGTTTGGAATGACTACCTGATTGCTCTGGTATTCATCGGCGCGAAACCGGATGTCCAGGTGCTTACCATGCGCATCGCCGAAATGGTTGGATCGCGCGGTTCCGACTGGCACTTGCTGACGGCCGGGGCCTTTATCTCGATGATCTTGCCATTGGTCGTATTCTTCTCGCTGCAACGCTTCTTTGTGCGCGGTCTGTTAGCGGGCTCGGTAAAGGGCTAAGACATAGAATAATCGAACTATCAAGAAATCCAAGGGGCCTATTTCCCATGTCCCCAACTATTTGAAACCCCCTGACTGCCAGTCCACACCGGGCTGGCAGTCATGCGAAACGACATTATCAAAAGAATTCACAGGGAGCTACACACCTAAACAATGAATAGAAGTACCCCCTTCAATTGGAAACTATGGCTGCTATGGGTTTTTGCGACCACTCTCGGGTGGCTGGTTGGCAGCTCTTTTCTTCCGCTGGAATTGGTTGCCGGATTGAGCATCGGCGTGGCCCAATGGCTAGTATTACGTCCTATGTTCCCCCAGTCATGGATGTGGATTGTTCTCAGCGCAGGGGGGTGGATGTTGGGCTGGGGCGTAAGTATGGCTTTAGGCATCCCGCAATCCGCCGCGCTGATTGCCGGAATCGTTGGACTAAGTATTGGAGGTTTCCAGTGGTTCAGTTTGCGCCGCTGGGTTCCCATCGCTCATTGGTGGATTCTCGTCAGTGCGCTGGCCTGGATCATCGGTCTGAGCGGATTTTCTGACCAACGCTTAACAGGCTTAATTGTCGGGATCATCACAGGCATCGTTTTTGAGTTGCTGGCACGTCACAAAAAATGACAAACAAAATTCAATTTCCCGAAAACTTCCTTTGGGGTACGGCTGCATCAGCCTACCAGATCGAAGGCGCCTGGAACGAAGACGGCAAAGGCGTTAGTGTTTGGGACCATTACGTGCGCCTGCCAGATCGTATTCTCAATGGGGATACGGGTGATATGGCCTGTGACCACTATCATCGCATGCCCGAAGATGTCGCCCTGATGAAGGACTTGGGAATCCCTTGTTATGGATTCTCCATTTCCTGGACGCGTATCCTGCCCGAAGGGCGCGGTGCGGTCAACCCTAAGGGGCTGGATTTTTACGACCGTCTGGTTGATACCCTTCTCGAGGCTGGGATTACCCCCAAAGCGACTCTCTATCACTGGGACTTCCCCCAAGCGCTCCAAGAGTTAGGGGGCTGGCCCAACCGAGACAGTGCAGACTGGTTCTCTGACTTCTCTCAGATTGCCTTCGAACACCTCGCAGATCGCGTCAAAATTTGGGACACAATCAACGAGCCTTGGGTGGTTGCCTTCTTGGGCTATGGACAAGGTGTCCACGCCCCTGGGATTTGCGACGCGACAAAGGCTTACCAGGCCGCCTATCATCTGCTGCTAGCTCACGCCAAAGCAGTGCAACGCTACCGTCAAGGTGGATACCAGGGAGAAATTGGACTTCGTCTTAACTTAAACCATCTCATCCCCGCATCCGATAGCGAAGAAGATATAGCTGCGACCCAACGCGTTTACGACGAAACCCACACCTTCTTCCTAGATCCCGTTTTCAAAGGGCAACATCCGGAAACATTTCTTGAATGGCTCGGTCCTCATAGGCCCCACATCGAACCTAGAGATATCAAGCTCATCCAAAATTCTGCCGATTATTTGGGATTGAATCACTACAATACTGACCAGGTTCATTTTGACATATTCGGCGGTTGGCTCAAAGCCCGCCTGACTCCAATTTCAGCGCCCGGTTGGGGGCCTACGGAAATGGGCTGGGGTATCAATTCCGCGGGATTGAAAGCCGAAGTGCTCAATATCAAAGAGAATTACGGCAATCCCAAGCTCTATCTGGCGGAAAACGGCTGCGCCATGCCCGACATCCCCGACGAGAATGGATTCGTTGCAGACTATGATCGCATTCATTATCTGCGAGCACACATTATCGCCTTGCACGAGGCCATGCAAGAAGGAGCCAATGTCCACGGCTACTTCGTTTGGAGCATTTTAGATAACTTTGAGTGGGAACGCGGCTACAGCAAACGATTTGGTTTGGTACGCGTCGACCCAGACACACTGAAGCGCACACCCAAACAAAGCGCCTATTGGTATCGCGATGTGATACGCAGCAACAGCATAACCATCTGAAGGCTAGATATCAGGTATTGGATATTTGATTAATGACTGACAACCAACCACTAACCACTGACCACTACCATTGGTGGCAAACCGGCGTTATCTACCAAATCTACCCCCGCAGTTATAAAGATACTTCAGGTAATGGTGTTGGTGACTTACGCGGCATCATCGAAAAATTGGATTATCTCAGTGACACTTTAGGCGTAGATGCCATTTGGCTCTCGCCCTTTTACCCCTCTCCCATGAAAGATTTCGGCTATGATGTGGCTGATTATGTCGATGTACATCCCCAATTTGGATCTTTGGAAGATTTCGATGAACTCGTCAGGCAAGCCCACCAGCGAGATATCAAAATCATCATCGATTGGGTCCCCAACCACTCTTCAGATCAGCACAAATGGTTTCAAGAATCGCGCTCCTCGCGTGATAACCCCAAACGCGATTGGTATGTCTGGGCCGACCAGCCCAACAACTGGCTCTCTTTCTTCGGCGGCCCGGCCTGGGAGTGGGATGATGTCACAAACCAGTATTACCTGCACTCCTTTCTCAAGGAGCAGCCTGACCTAAATTGGCGCAATCCTGAAGTTCAAGAAGCCATGTTCGATGTAGTGCGCTTCTGGCTGGAACTCGGCGTGGACGGCTTCCGCGTGGATGTAGCGCATCTCATCATGAAAGACCCCCAAATGCGCGACAATCCGCTCAACCCCAAAGCTGCAAACTCTATACACAGATCGTTGGGCGAATACGATACCCAAATCCACATTTACGACAAGGGCCATCCTGATGTACACAATGCTTATCGGAAATTCCGCCGAGTACTAGATGAATACAGTGTCGAGAGCCCGCGTTTTTCCGTCGGCGAGATTCACATCTTCGATTGGGATGAGTGGGTAAGCTATTATGGTAAAAATTTGGACGAACTGCACATGCCCTTCAACTTTTCGCTTTTAGGGGCTGAATGGAAAGCAGAAACCATCCGGGAGTTGGTGGATGATCTCGAGGCTGCCCTGCCACCCGGGGCTTGGCCTAACTACGTACTCGGCAATCATGATGAGCAGCGTCTTGCCAGTCGCGTTGGGATGGAACAGGCCCGCGTGGCTGCCATCCTGCTGCTGACCCTGCGCGGCACCCCCACGGTTTATTATGGGGAAGAAATCGGCATGACCAATGTGGACATCCCGCGCGAGTTGCAAAAAGACCCCGCCGGATTACGCCAGCCAGGACAGGGACAGGAGCGCGACCTGTGCAGAACGCCGATGCAGTGGTCCGCAGACCCCAACGCGGGATTCGCCCCCGAGGAAACGCGCGAGTTATGGCTGCCCCTGGCCGATGACTGGTGCAACATCAATGTCGATGCTCAACTCGATGATTCCCACTCGATGTTGACATTCTATCGCAAGCTGCTGGCTATACGCAGAGAAAAACCGGCGCTTAGCCAGGGCAACTACACCCCGCTTGACGGTATGCCCGAGGGCTGTTTCGTGTATCAGCGTGAGGAGGCAGGACAAAGCATCATAGTGGCTCTCAACTTCACAGGAGTCCAAAAACGCCTGCCCCTCGAAGGAGAAGGTCAAGTAATATTATCCACGCACCTCGATCGCAGCGGATCCGAAAATCTCCAATCCTTACATCTTCGAGAAAACGAGGGATTAATTATAGAATTATAGCTATGAGCAAACTTCATTTTGATGCAGTCATCTTTGACCTTGATGGGGTTATCACAGACACAGCTTCCATTCACAGCACAGCCTGGAAGCAGATGTTCGATGAATACTTGAAAGCCCATGCGGAAAGAACAGAGACTCCGTTCCGGGAATTCACCCACGAAAAGGATTACTTGCCCTATGTGGATGGCAAGCCAAGATACAAAGGAGTAGCCTCGTTCTTGGAATCGCGTGGGATCAAACTACCTTTTGGCGATACCAGTGATGCTGCTGACCAAACAAGTGTCTGCGGTCTTGGCAATCGAAAGAATGAACTTTTCAACAAGATCATCCAGGGAGGCAATGTCAAAGTTTATCAAAGCACAGTCGATTTCATCCACGAACTGCTCGACAAAGGGATTCGGGTCGGTGTGGCTTCTTCGAGCAAAAACGCCAGAACGGTCTTGGCATCAGTTGGTTTGTTAGAACTGATTGAGACGCGTGTCGATGGCGTGGTCTCAGCAGAAATTGGGTTGAAGGGCAAACCTGAACCAGATATTTTTACGACAGCATGTGACAATTTGGGTGTGTATTACGACCGCGCGGTAGTTGTTGAAGACGCCATCTCCGGCGTACAGGCTGGAAGCAATGGCAACTTTGGTCTGGTGATCGGCGTCGCTCGCGAGGATAACGCCATCGAACTGAAACTCAACGGCGCTGACATCGTGGTCGAAGATATGGCCGAAATAAACATTCAGGTGGTGGAAGATTGGATGACCAAACGCCTGTATGAAGAACAGTGGTCCATCAGCTATTATGACTACGACCCCGAGAAAGAAGGCATGCGTGAAACACTTCTGACAGTGGGAAATGGCTATTTTGGCACCCGTGGCGCACTTGAAGAAACTCATGCCAGTGATATTAACTACCCTGGCACCTATATCGCTGGTCTGTATAACCGCCTGGAATCTATCGCCGCTGGTCGCTCTGTCTTCAATGAAGATTTCGTAAACTGCCCCAATTGGCTGCCAATTACCTTCAAAATTGACGATGGAGAATGGTTCGACCCAAACCGCAGCGAAATTTTGCACATTACGCGTCGTTTAGATTTGCGCAGTGGGGTACTGTATCGCAGTTTGGTGATACGCGACCAGGACGGGAATGAAAGCCGCATTGAATCACAGCGCTTTGCTAGCATGGACTATCCACATCTGGCTGCATTACGCTACCGCATCATTCCCTTGAACTACGAGGGAATGATCACTGTACGTTCGGATTTGGACGGAGATTTGATCAATTACGGGGTGCCGCGCTATCGGGAGCTAAATTCCAAACATATAGAGCCAGTACGTGAAGGTAGTAAAGGAAACACCAGTTTCTTGCTTGTCAAAACCAACCAATCGAATATTTTGATTGGCGAGGCCGCACGCTTATTGGTAAGCGTGAATGGTAGGGAAGCAAAACCAGATTTCCATGTTGAAACAACCCCTGGGGTAGCAACAACTTCCTTTGATATCTCTGCTCAAAAAGGGGTCGCTATCACCATGGAAAAGACCGTGGCCCTGTATTCTTCTAACCAAGAGAATACCAAAGATCCACTCTCCGAGGCTCAAAATGCCCTGCGCGACAAAGCATCTTTCGATGTTCTTCGACAGGCCAGCGCCTCGGCCTGGAGTAAGTTATGGGAAGAAGTCGATATCCTCATCGAAGGCGACCGCACAGCTCAGAAATTAATCCGCTTGCACATTTATCACAGCCTGGTAACAGCCTCACCACACAACGCTAAGCTTGATGCGGGCATCCCCGCCCGAGGGCTGCATGGTGAAGCTTACCGCGGTCATATCTTCTGGGATGATCTTTATGTCTTGCCGCTTATCGATCTCCACTTTCCTGAAACCGCAAAATCTGCACTGATGTACCGCTACCGTCGGCTAGGACAGGCGCAAAAATATGCTCACAAGTATGGCTATCAAGGTGCCATGTTCCCCTGGCAGAGCGGCAGTGGTGGGAGTGAAGAAAGCCAGGTACTGCATCTTAATCCTATGTCTGGCGAGTGGGGGCCAGATTACAGCTCGCTGCAGCGGCATGTAGCATTATCTGTGGCATACAATGTTTGGGAGTACCTATGGATCAACGACGATCAAGAATTCCTGGAGAATTATGCCGCGGAACTGTTCTTCGAAATCTGTCGTTTCTGGGCCAGCAAAGCCAGCTTCGATGAAGAAACAGGGCGCTACAGCATCGACCGGGTTATGGGACCCGATGAATATCACGAGAAATACCCTGGGGCCAGCGAAGGGGGCGTAAAGGACAACGCCTATACAAACATCTTAGTGGCATGGGCTTTCAAGCGCGCATTCGATCTACTGGATTGGATGAGTACTCCTGCAAGTGAATCTCTAAAGAAAAAGTTAAATCTCACGGATGAAGAAATCGCGCGCTGGGAAGATATCAGCATAAAGCTCAATATCCCCCTTTCAGATGAAGGCATTCTGGAACAATATGCTGGATATTTTGAATTAGATGAGTTGGATTGGGATTATTATCAGAGCAAGTATGAGAATATTCATCGCATGGATCGCATTCTCAAAGCCGAAGGCAAATCCGCTGACGCCTTCAAAGTGTCCAAACAAGCCGATGTCTTAATGACCTTCTATGTGCTTAACACGGATGAGATCAAGAATATTCTAGTAAGTTCAGGTTACCAAATTCCTGATGACTTGCTTCGGAAGAATTTCTATTACTATCTAAACCGCACTTCTCACGGCTCAACTCTCAGCCGACTGGTACATGCCTATTTGGCAAACATCATCGGTGACAAAAATTTAAGTTGGCAGCTTTACACTGAGGCTTTAAAGAGTGACTTCATCGATATTCAAGGTGGCACAACCAAAGAGGGCATCCACGCCGGAGTAATGGCTGGAACAGTACTTTTCGCGCTAAGAGCCTACGCTGGAATTGATTGGAGCGGCGAGCACCTTCTGGTGAATCCATGTCTGCCTGCTTCATGGCGAGGCATGCAATTCAGACTGGGTTTCAAGGGGAATCGTTATTTCTTTGAGATAACACCAGAGAAGGTGAAAGTAAAGTTGGAAGGTAAGGAAGAGAAAAATATCTTGGTGGGAGGCAGAAATCTCATCATACAACCAAAACAATGGATTGAGATTGAAAAAAATTAACCACGAAGTACACTAAGTGTGATGCGGTTTGTGGTTTGAAATAAAATGAGCAATATTCACCGCATCACTTGAGCAGATTTCGGTTTGGGCTTGTGTTTTTTTTAGAAATCATTCCGAAATCTGCTTAAGAAGCACGAAGAATAAAAATAATCTTAGTGTTCTTTGTACCTTTAGTGTCCTTAGTGGTAAAAAGAAAGGAAACGACTGATGTTAGGAGATGTTCTGCTCATCGAAGAGAAACACAAAAAAGCTGCCGCGGCAATTGTCGAGCGGGTAAACACAATGAATGGCGATAAGATTGTAATGGCGGTGGGTGGGGAATCTGGTTCAGGGAAATCGGAGTTAGGCCACGAGATTGCACGCTTGCTAAAAGTTCAGGGAACCCCTGCGAAAGTGATGCACATCGATAACTACTACAAGACTTCCCCTCAGGATCGCAATCCCTGGCGACAGGAGCACGGCGTTGAGAGTATCGGATACACCGAATACGATTGGGGTTCCATTAACCAAAATCTGGGCCAATTCAAAGCCGACGAAGATGATGTCATCATGCCCTGCATCGATTTGCTCACCGATCAAGAAGACGTGCTCCAAACCAGTTTCAAGGGGTTACGCTATATGGTCATTGAGGGCCTCTACGCTGTGCAAGCCGAGGCTGACCTGCGAGTGTTCATTGACCTTACATATCACGAAACTAAGAAAGCGCAACTCTTGCGCGGGAAAGAAAATGTCGATGAATGGCGTATGCAAGTTTTGCAGCGCGAGCATGAAGTCGTCCGTTCACTCCGCCCTTTGGCAAATCTAATTATTGATCAAGATTATCAGGTCAAAGAAGCTAAACTTCTTGGAGAAGTTTAGCTTCTCATTGAGATACCATGCATATTTCATTTCTTAATCCTCAAGGGAACTTCGACCCTGACGACAGCTACTGGACCGAGCACCCCGATTTCGGCGGGCAGCTTGTCTATGTCAAAGAAGTGGCTAGTGCCATGGCCAATCTTGGACATCAGGTGGATATTATTACTCGTCAGATCATTGACCCAGAATGGCCAGAATTTGCCGATTCGCAGGATGCTTTTCCTGGAATTCAAGGGGTACGCATATTGCGTATCCCCTGTGGACCTGAAGGTTTTCTACCTAAAGAACAGCTGTGGCCCTATCTTGGCTCGGAGTGGGTGCCCAATATTATTGATCACTATGCCCGAGAGGGACAACTTCCCGACACCTTCACAACTCACTATGCCGACGGCGGTTTAGCTGGCGCTCTGATTGCAGAAAAAACAGAGCGACCATTTACCTTCACCGGGCACTCTTTGGGTGCACAAAAGATGGACAAACTCAATGCCAGCAAGGAGAATATTGCTGAATTAGAAGACCGCTTCAAATTTAGCCGCCGTATTCTGGCAGAACGAGTCAGCATGACATTCGCCAGTCGCATTATTACTTCAACCAATCAGGAGCGACTAGAGCAATACGGCCACAAGGCCTATCACGGAGCGATCGATTCTTCAGATGCATCTCATTTTTCAGTGATTCCCCCAGGAGTCAATCGACGCATATTTAACCCTGAACCGACAGAGGTAGATGTTCTCATAGCCAAGCGAATGGATGCCGCGTTTCAGCGTGATATCTCAACTGACCGGCTCGAATTGCCCATTGTGCTGGCATCCAGTCGGCTAGATGCCAAGAAAAATCATATTGGGCTCGTCAAAGCTTTCGCTGAAAGCACCGAACTTCAAGAGGCGGCTAACTTAGCGATTGCCATTCGAGGTCTAGAAGATCCATTACGGCACTATGATGATCTCTCCGGAGAAGAAAAACCCATCATGGATGAGATCATCAATTTGATAAACAAGCACAATTTATGGGGGAAGACAACAGCGTTCCCGCTCAATGGCCAAGATGAATTGGCCGCGGCATACCGTCAATTAGCAATCAAACACTCTGTATTCGCCCTGACGGCGCTTTACGAACCCTTTGGCTTAGCTCCTCTTGAAGCCATGAGCTGCGGACTTCCAGCCGTGGTGACAAAGAACGGCGGGCCATCTGAGAGCATGATCGAGGGGGATCGCCAATTCGGTGTGTTGGTCGATCCGTCAGATCCCATGGATGTGGCGCGCGGCTTGCTGGAAGCTGTAAGTTCTGTGGAAAAGTGGGCAGAACTTCAAGATGCTGGAATCGAACGAGTAATTTCGAAATATACCTGGGACCGCACTGCTGAAGGATATCTTAGGGTGTTAGAAGAAGTTCAAGAATCAGAGTCGCTCTCGAGGGAGTCAGTTATTCCTGCCTGGTTCACAGATCCAAGCCCAGAGAATGAAATCCCCCTAGAAACATTATCAAATCTCTACTTCTAAGAATCAAAAGAATGGAGAGCAGTCAACTCTCCATTCTCTTTCTCCACATATATTTTTACGGTCTATTTCCCAAAGCTCCCTCCAAAGCCCCCAGGCCGCTCTGTGCCTGCGGTAGCTGCCCACGCGCCAATTGCGAGGTGATATTTCCAATATCTCCTGATCGGCCTTGAAGAAGCGGGCCGCCAGCTGCGTCAATACTGGCTCTGGCGTTGGCACTCAATTGACCAATATCCAGCAATTCAGAATTTGAAAGCGCCCCATCTCCCAGGGCATTGCGTACAGAATCAACAAAATCAAAAGCGCTCAAGATGGCGCCTCTTCGATCTCCCGCTACCTGATTGGGGGCAATGTTGAGAATATCCGCAACACGATTTTCCAAATCACCACTGAGGGCATCTTTCCAAGTGCCGCGTTTCTCCAAGAGGCTGGCAACCTTGTCTTCAAGACTACCTGCCGCACCAACTAGTTGATCGATAACCTCTGTTGCAACTTCAATCCCTTGCATCAACGCATCTTCAACCATCAATGCCAACTCTATCATCTCAATCGCAAATGCAGCCAATTCATCAAGGTCTTCTTCAATCGCCTGGAGCAAGTAGAGTGTCTCTGTGGCTAATTCCCCATAAATGCCATAATAGGCGTATATTAATTCATTTGCCAGGGCAATCGCGTATTCCAAATCATTCAGAAGCGCTTCGATCTCATCAATCTCTTCCTGGGATATTGAGCCATCTGAAGCAGCCTGGTCAACAGCATCACTGGCCTGCTGAGAAGCATTTTCCGCCTCATAAACCGCCGTATCTATCTCCTCAGCCAACTCCTCTTCGCTTACATCGCTATATTCAGCCAGATCAGGAGTGGGCATAGCCGTTACCGTTGCCTGAACAGCTTCATCTACAGCTTCCTGAAATGCCGCTTCAGCGGTGGCTGTCAGCGATTTCGAAGCACCTATGGTCGCTTCTGCATCGACTGCAGGGGTTTCGATGGGCGCATCGCAACTTGAAAGACCAACGGCCAAAATCATCACCAAAATAACAAGATAAACATTTACTCTCATTTGGGCCTCCTAAAGTGCTGATTTATACTCTTCTGCGATCGCGTATAAGTTCTCCCACGATCCTTTGGGAAGGGAATAATTTTCTTGCACAATATTGTGCATCAATGCACTAAAAGTTTCAAATTCTGCATCGATGATTTGATTGATTTGATCGCCCACCCAGTGTTCTTGAAGCTCCACTCCCGTTTCCCATTCATGCTCAAGAACTTTTTCCATCAATTCAGCATATGTATAGGGCGGAAACTGCTGACAAAACAACCCTTCAACGATGAAGCCGAACAATTTTTTCGTCCGGTCAATCCAGCCTTCATTATCTCGAGCATTATCCTTGCCCTTCTGCTTTACTAATTTGATATCTTCAATTAACTGCACTGCAACTTCGGTTCCAAACTCGTTGACAACACGATCAAAATAGGCCAAAAAACGGCGATTATGTTCAACACCATAATGACTGGGGGAGTAAGTTATATTGAAATCAAAAGAGATTTCATCAAACTCTGGATGGGGCAAGGCGATATTATATACATATCCTGGATACCCACCCCAAGTCCGAAGAAATAGAAACTTAGCACTTCCCGGTGGCATTTGAAAATAATTATCGAGAAGGTTTTGCACCCTAGGAATGAAAGAAGCCAGTTTTGTATCGTATTGCTCTAATTCTTCCAAAGATGTAATTCCCTCTTTTTTGCCTGTCAATTCACGAGCGTCTATGGGAGTCCAATCCTTGTACCCATGGGACTCATCGTTGGGGGCATTGCAAAAGATAATATCTACATCTGGGGCTAGCTCGTTGTTGGTTCCCCGATTGAAGGAACTCATGTCCCCACACTGAATCTCGTCAAGAGAAAGATCCGGGTAAAATTCCTGCCGGAAAATCGGTTTAACCGCTTTAATAACCCCGTCACTAAGTTCTCTTTGTTTTCTCAATTGTTCAAACAAGGAAATACTCATTTTTGTCATCACTTTTCATAAACCATAGAAGAACATCAAAATGCTGCGTAACCCCAGTATAACGCAGCACACAATCGAAAAACAATATCGATTGTGTGTTTTCAAAACAAGATTTCCGTAGCCGGAGTCGATCAGGTATTTTTTATTGGGACCAAGGGGGAAGCGCTTTGAAACGATCCCGTTTTGGTAATTTTTGAATTTCCTTACCCTGTTGTACCAATTCGTTGATCAGATTAAGAATGCGCTCCGTCGCCTTGCCATCAAAGCGCGCCCAGGTTTCCCCAGCCTCGGCTTGTCCATCAACAAGACGATTAAAATATCTCTGATCGGTTAACAATTTCACCAGAACGGGAATAAATTGCTCGTGTTCTCGGACCACTTCAATGCCCGCAACATCGTCAAACAGATCATAGTTAAAATCGTAGAAGTCGATCACGATTGTGGGTTTATGACATGCAATCGCCAGGGTTACTGTCGAGGAATATGTGGCAACAAAAACATCGCAAACTGGAATTAATTGATTATAACGATGCTCATCAGCGATATGTAACCCAAATTTATTTGCAAGCGGCAAATAATTTGAAATCTCGCTTTTTGGATGTAAACTCAGAATAACCTTTAGATTAGGGTGACAACTTGCTAAACTTTCGAATAGAAATTCAGTCTCCACCCAATGATCATCCCAAGACAGCAAATCATGCTCTCCCATTTGTGGAACTGCACAGACAAGCAGCGGATCATCTTGATCAATATCAAAATGATCACAAATGAGCTTTCTGTACTTAGATTGGTTCTTCCAAATCTTGGACGCTTCATCCATCCCTTGCTTTCCGGTCACGACCATTTTTTGATTATCAATTCCTTCTTCACGAAAGCTGTCGCGAACGATTTTACTTTCAACAGCCATTTTCCAAGCTTTGCCACCACCTAACGACCAGGGATCGTTAACCATAATCCCGCTTATCCAGGCAGCAAGCATCCATGACAGTGGGTTCCAAAGGAACATATGCCCATCTTGATGATAAACCCATTCAGGCTTTATTCGAGAAATTACTCGAGTAAGAGACTTATCAACCCAATATTTTTTCTCCCAATTTTGCTGCGATTTTCTATAGACAACGCCTGAAGGTTTATCCGATAAAGCAAAAGGAATAATCAATGATGGAATACCATTATTGTTGGCCAGATTAATAATTGCAGTTTCGATCCCAATGTGTCGATCACCTATCAATGAAATGCAATCAATCTGATAATCTCTATATACTTTTCTTGCAAAATTTTTATCAAGTGCAAACTGAAATAAGTAAAGAACAAATTGCACAGGGAAGAATCTAACAATCTTCTTTTTCAAACTGAATAATTGCTTCTTCAGCATGTTTTCTGCCCTGTTATTAGCTTTAACATCTGACTGCTCTAATGGGTTCTGTTGAGGCTCAGAAATGCCGTAAAGGATGTATTCAAACCCAAGCTTCTTACAAATATCAATAGAATCTTTACTATCTTGCCAGTGAATAATGAACAAAGGTATTTGGCGCGATAATAATTTGATTTCTTTGCTTAGGATGACAAACTCAGAAAAGGAGGCATTGCTTTGTGGCAATAATAAGATATATGGTTTTTTATCCATCTTTGATTCAATGGTTTATGCATTAAGTGTGATGCGGTTTGTGGTTTGCAATAAAATGAGCAATATTTACCGCATCACTTGAGCAGATTTCGGTTTGGGCTTGTGTTTTATTTCAAGAATCCTTCCGAAATCTGCTTAAGCTGCCGGGAAAGGGTATCCTTTGGTCTAAACCGATTTGCGAGATACCAGTTAGTTGAGCAGAATTTTATAAGCGAGAGCTACTACTTGATTTATATCGTCTTCAGTCATACCTGCCCACAATGGCAACCGGACTAATCGCTCACTTATTTCATTAGTTACAGATAAATCATCAACTATCCGGCCAAATTTTGCACCTGCGGGAGAAGAGTGAAGAGGCACATAATGAAAAATGGGGTTAATTCCACCCTGCCTCATTTTTTTTATAAACTCTTCACGGCATCGCAAGTTTGGTAAAAGAAGATAATATATATGGGCATTATGTTTGCAGTGAGTTGGAATAAACGGGCGACGAACCTTTCCTGAAACTTCCAACTGAGCAAATGCAGAATGATAGGTATTCCAAATCCGCATCCTTGACTTTATTAAAGATTCTGTTTCTTCAAGTTGTGCCCATAAAAAGGCTGCAATAATCTCACTTGGTAAAAATGATGATCCTACATCTACCCAAGTATATTTATCAACTTCACCTCGAAAAAACTGGTTTCGATTGGTACCTTTTTCCCAAATGATTTCTGCGCGTTCGATAAATTTTGGATCATTTATCAACAAGGCACCACCCTCTCCTGAGATAATATTCTTTGTCTCGTGAAAACTAAATGTCGCCAGATGTCCAATTCCTCCCAAACATTGACGATGATATTTCGCAGCAATTCCCTGTGCGGCATCCTCTATCACATATAAATCATGCTTCTTAGCTATTTCCAGGATAGCGTCCATTTCACAACCCACACCCGCATAGTGCACCGGAACTATTGCTTTGGTACGCGGGGTAATACATCGTTCAATGGCATTTTCGTCGATATTGAGGGTGTCTGGTTTTATTTCGGCAAAAACAGGGACTCCCCCACGAAGTACGACTGCATTAGCTGTAGAAACGAAAGTGAAAGATGGCATGATCACTTCATCACCTGGAACAATATTTATGAGTATTGAAGCCATCTCTAGTGCAGCTGTGCAAGAATGTGTCAATAAAACTTTGGCGCTACCAGTTTGTTCTGCTAACCAAGATTGGCATTTTTTTGTAAAAGGACCATTACCAGATAAATGCCGATTTCTAATTGCTTGGTGTATATAATCAAACTCTTTGCCTGCGATATTGGGTTGATTAAATGGGATATTATCCATAATTCTTTATACAAGCCACTTATGGAAAGAGAAGCGTGAATCAACAATATGCCAATTAAGCTTGGCATATCCGCGCTGAACTGGGTAATTATTGATATGAGTTGGTCCTTTGATGACATCTGCAACACCGTCAAATAGCTTCAAACCTTCTAAAGTTATCGCAGTGAAAAATTTCCGTCCAGAATAATCAGGATGAACAGCACCAATACTATAATGCCCAACCCGCACACTCATTTCAGACTCTTGTAAAGATGGCTTTTTCCAAACCGAGTAACCTACAATTCTGTTCTCATGTTCAACTACCACTATCCAGTCAGCATATCCAGCAAGTGAACTTTTGATCCATTCCACATAAATTTGATCGGCACGATCTTTTGGAATCCGTTGATCGGAATGGTAACGACCAAAATGTCCTTGAAAACAGGCTTTGGCAACTTCAACCAGGCCATCTAAATCCCCTGACTTTGCAGAACGAATCTTAACACGATTATCAAGATCAATTTGAGAGAGAGTTTCCAATGGATATCTTCTAATATCATAGACATAATCTAGCAACGTATCTACTAGGAGGAAACCGTGCGATTCTAAAGCGTGTATTAGGTTGAAATCATTTGAGTATGGCTTACTAACCAAACACTCTGCGCCTTCATTGCGTGCATGATCAACAACTCGATCAACCAGCATTTTCGCGACAACAAGACCATCTTGAATTCCTGGGCGCATGTAAAAATGCTGGATTGCACTCATGGAGTGACCAATTACAGCCGAATCCCAAGGAAGTTTGGTGTAAGCCGCTATCCCAATGATTTGGTTATTCCTTGATAAGAAATAAACCGTACTTGTCTTGTCATTGATCAAGCTCGTGATTTCATACTCTAAGAATCTGACTAACTCTTTTTTAGATTCTGAAAATACAAATCGATAAGGGTGGAATTCATTATTATGAAAGAGGGAAGTCAATTTAGGGGCTTCGCCTAGCGATAATTCACCAATCTCTATATTGGACATGGCATTTGCATAATTGAATTTTTATTAGATGGCATAAGTGTGTAGCGGATTGCACTCTCAAATAATCATGCTTGTTTTACCGCCACACCTGAGCAGATTTCAGTTTGAGCTTGTGATTTATTTCAATCATCTCCGAAATCTTCTTAACTGGTACTCCGCTTTTGATTCAGTTCAATTAAACATTGTTTGGGAGATCAGCTTTCATATTTTACCTTACCCTGTTGATATATTTGCCTCACGATGCTAATCGGGCGATCTTTTGTTTCTTCAAAGATCTTAGATAAGTAAATTCCAATGATTCCCAAACAAAAAATGGTTAATCCTCCCAACAACCAAACTGATACGATAAGTGACGGCCACCCTAAAAGATAACCACCATATAAGATATTTTTTATAATTAAATACAAAGCCGCGCTTCCAGCAATAAGTGAGATTCCAATACCTAAGTAGGAAATATAAATCAAAGGTTTGTTGCTAAAGGACGTTATCGAGTTCAGAAATAAAGATAATTTTTTTCTGATAGTATAAGATGAACTCCCTTTAGATTTCTTTCGAATAGTCATGGGTAATTGTTTGTATCCTGTTATTGCCCACAATCCCGCAATGAAAACTTCACGATCACGATGTTGTGTTAAACTTGCAACATATCTCTTACTCATTAATCTAATTGTAGTCACATTATTTGGGATTGGCCAATTCGAAAGCATATTGAATAGCTTATAAAATAATTCGCCCGTAACCTTTTCTATCCAGCTCCCTTTGCGCGATTCCTGAATACCATAAACAACATCAGCCTCTGATTCACACAGAACTGTGTAAAAATCATCAAATAGTTCGGGTTCTTCTTCCAAATCACAATCGATAAGATAAATTAGATTCCCTTGAGCATAGTTTAAACCAGCCATCATAGCTTTGTGATGACCAAAATTTCTAGATAGATCAATTACGCTAACTCTTCTATCTTGGTCAACCAATTCTAAGGTCATTTCCAAAGAATGATCTGGCGATCCATCGTTTACAAAAATAATTTCATAATAATCGGTATATTTTTGCACCACTTTAGAAACCCTTTTGTAAAACTCCTTTATGTACGGAGCAGAATTGTACATCGTTGTAACAACTGATAATTCCATTTTTCAACTCCTAAAGAAATCTCCCCGCAGCAATTTTCGGGGTATCCAGCAGAATACCATAACTACTTAATTTAACCATTTGACAAAACACCCCTTGTCAGCTCCTTACTAATCAAACATAATGGTCTTCCATGATCGACAAATTGCGGCATTTCGCATCAGTTTGCTTATATCTTTATCTTACCTTATAGTGTTCGCAGCAAACTTCAGGAAATAGTCATCCTTAGATTCTACCGAAAGATTCAAAAATTCGCCTTATGTGAATTAGAGCTCTATGGGAATTGAATCGTTGACATCCTATGTTTGTAATCCCTATTTTTTGTTGTTTCTATTTTCTTGCACATATTGGAAGATTCATGCTTCTATTTAACCCAGCTCAAATCCACCCTACCCTTTCCCATCTCAGATGTCAATGGGTTGCAAGAGCAGAAATTATAGGGTACTCTAGGTTCTTGTCGATCTAATGTTGATTAATTACAATACATGTCGAACTTGCGAATTCACCCAAAATAAGGTTTTTAGAATGTCTTTACAATGGTATGTTCTGCGAAGTAAGCCTCGGAAAGAAGATGTGGTTTGGCGGCAGTTACAGGCACAGGGGCTTGAGAATTTTTACCCGCGCATAAAAGTACATCCTGTCAATCCACGGTCGCGCAAAGTGAAACCTTTTTTTCCAGGCTATATGTTTATCTATGTCGATTTGGATGAATTAGGTATCTCAACCTTTAAATGGATGCCTCACACAATTGGATTTGTCTCCTTTGATGGAGAACCTGCACCGGTACCGGATCATATCGTCAAAGAAATTAAGGAACGTATCTTAGAAATTAATGATGCAGGGGGAGAAGTATTTGATGGTTTAGAATCTGGCGATGCTGTTCGAATTCAGGATGGTCCATTTAAAGGATACGAAGCCATATTCGATGCGCGTTTGCCTGGAGATGAAAGGGTAAGGGTGTTGCTGCAATTGATTAATGATAAGCGCCACATCCCAGTAGAACTAAAAACATCGCAGATCCACAAGATCGAATAGCAGAATTATGAGGTTCCTGATTGTAGGATGTGGTTCCATTGGGCAGCGTCATCTTCGAAATCTGATTGCTTTAGGTTATGAAGATGTGATTGTAGTTGACCCAATCGAAACTGTAATCACAGATATCAAAAGCAATTTCAGAATTGCTGGATACCTTAATTTGGATGATGCATTGACCGAATCACCAGATGCTGTGATCCTGGCAAACCCAACTGCCTACCACATTCCAAGTGCCATCCAAGCTGCGAAATCAGGAGCGCACTTACTGATCGAGAAGCCCATTTCTCATTCGATGGACTATATAAGTGAATTGATAATCGAAGTAAAAGCACATAACTTAGTTGCCATGGTGGCCTACAGCCTTCGATTTTTTGAGGGCATCAATCTGATGCGAGATTTGTTGGTTGATCAAGTAATTGGTGATGTCCTTCATGCCCAAGCGGAAGTTGGACAGTACCTTCCAGATTGGCGACCGGGTGTTGATTATAGAATTAGCTATAGTGCGATGGCCAACCAAGGTGGGGGAGTAGTTCTGGATTTAAGTCATGAAATTGATTATTTGGTGTGGTTGTTTGGTCCTGTGGGTTCTGTGTCGTCTCAAATGGGCAAAGTCAGCAACCTTGAGAT
The DNA here is from genome assembly GCA_964419495.1 of uncultured Anaerolineales bacterium. Taxonomy (GTDB): domain Bacteria; phylum Chloroflexota; class Anaerolineae; order Anaerolineales; family UBA11858; genus NIOZ-UU35. The sequence continues at coordinate 18,170 of CAYQQX010000029.1, read as the reverse complement.
AGACGTAGAAGACACAGCGGATATGGTTATGGAACATGTTAGCGGAATATTCTCTTCCTTACATCTCGATTATTTACAACGGTTACCTGTACGAAGATGCAAAATAGTTGGAACTGAAGGCACGATGATTTGGGATTATTTCTCAGATTCAGTAGATGTGTATTCAATCGACAGAAGTGAATGGGTATCTCATCCTTATCTTGGTGAGCGGAATGAGATGTATATAAAAGAGCTACAGCATTTTGTCAACTGTGTTGAGAATAAGAAAGAGCCTCTCATCACGCTCGAAAATGGTGTTCATGTGCTTCAGATAGCATTAGCAGCGAAGAAAGCTGCTGCTCAAGGGCGCCGTCAGGAAATTAACTATGTTGTCTGATGGGTATTCACTTGGTGCGATATTTGCTCGTGGAGGGTCAAAAGGGGTGCCTCGAAAGAATATTCGCCCCCTGGCAGGCAAACCGCTTATTGCCTACGCAATTGAAACAGCACTTGCTTGTCAAAATATCGAGCGGTTGATTGTGTCAACTGATGATGATGAAATTGCAGAAGTTGCAATAAAACATGGCGCTGAAGTACCCTTCATACGGCCGGCAGAGCTTGCTGAAGATGATGCTCCGGAATGGCTTGCCTGGCAACATGCTATCCAGACATTAGAATTAAATGCACCAAAGATTGGCATTTTCGTATCTATTCCCACAACTTCGCCACTTCGCATCGTTGAGGATATTGACAATTGCATTCAACTCTTGAAGGATTCTGATGCTGATATTGTTATTACTGCTACACATGCACATCGTAGCCCATACTATAATATGATATTAGTTGACAATGATAGGGATGCAAACTTAGTAATTCGGCCAAAAGGTGATATTCACCATCGTCAATCTGCACCGCGTGTTTATGATATGACGACAATTGCATACGCTGCGCGGCCTAAATTCATCATGAGTAGTTCGTCAATATTTGATGGGAAAGTCAAAGCAGTGATTGTTCCAGAAGAACGTGCCTTGGATATTGACACTGAATTGGATTTCAAGTTTGCCGAATATTTAATGGGGCAAGGCTTGTGAAAAAGATTCAAGAACTGATCAGTTTATCGGGAAGAGTTGCAATCGTCACTGGCGGTGCAGGGCATATTGGTCATGCAATTTGTGAGACTCTGGCTGAATTGGATGCAATAGTTGTCATTATTGATGTCAATCAAGAAGCGGCAATTAAAGCTGCACAAAAGATTCACAATGAGTACTCCGTCGATACCCTGCCTTTGATCGTTGATTTGGCTGATCAACATGCAGTCCAAGCAATACCTGTTCAGGTCTTGGAAAGATTTGGACGCATGGATATTTTAGTGAACAACGCTGCATTTGTGGGGACTTCAAGCTTGGATGGTTGGGCTGTGCCATTTAATGAGCAATTACCAGAAACCTGGCGTGATGCGCTAGAAGTAAACCTGACCGCGCCATTTGTGTTAATTCAAGGCTGTCGTGATGCTTTAGCAGAATCTAGCCATGGCTCAATTATCAATATTTCTTCGATCTATGGCATAGTTGCTCCAGACATGGGTATGTACGAAGACACAAATATGGGTAACCCGGCTGCTTACAGCGCCAGTAAAGGGGGTTTATTGCAATTGACTCGTTGGTTGGCAACCGTGTTAGCCCCTGATATTCGAGTGAATGCCATTACCCCTGGAGGTGTTTTTAGAGGCCAACCGGAAATTTTCCAAGAAAAATATCGATCTCGAACGCCCTTAAAACGTATGGCCACCGAAGAAGATTTTAAAGGAGCCATCGCATACCTGGCCAGTGATCTCTCAGCTTACGTCACAGGGCAGAATATTGTTGTGGATGGGGGCTGGACCATATGGTAGGTTCCATAGAGATCGCAGGACAAAAAATCGGTCCTGGCAACCCATGTTTTATTATTGCTGAGGCGGGAGTTAATCACAATGGCGATATCAATCTGGCGAAACGGCTGATTGATTTTGCTTCGGAATCTGGAGCGAATGCGGTTAAGTTTCAAACATTCGACGCCGAAAATCTTGTAAGTGGATCTGCGCCAAAAGCAGAATACCAAATGGAAACAACTTCTAATTCTGAATCCCAATTAGAAATGCTGCGTCGTTTGGAATTATCTTCAGATGAGCATCAACAACTTCAAAGTTATTGTGATACCAAAAAATTGATCTTTTTGTCATCTCCTTTTGATCAGGACAGCGCAGATTTTCTGGAAAACCTTGGAGTGCCTGCTTTCAAAGTTGGTTCCGGAGAAATTACGAACTTGCCATTATTGGAGCATATTGCAAAGAAAAGAAAATCCATAATCCTTTCAACTGGAATGTCTTACCTGAGTGAAGTTGAGCAAGCAGTACAGTTGATTAGAAAATCGGGTAACCAACAAATAATTCTGTTACATTGTGTATCGAATTACCCTACTAGTCCCAGTGATGTAAATCTTAGAGCGATGGGCACGATGGCAACTGCTTTCAATGTGGCAGTAGGTTTTTCTGACCATACACCTGGAATTGAGATATCATTAGCAGCAAGTGCATTAGGCGCCTGTGTGATTGAGAAACATCTAACCCTTGACAGAAACTATCCGGGGCCAGATCACCGTTCTTCACTCGAACCGGAAGAATTTACAAAACTTGTTAATGGAATTCGCAACATCGAGGTGGCTTTGGGCCACGGACGAAAAGAACCAACAGCCAGCGAAATAAAAATCGCAGCTGTTGCGCGAAGAAGTCTCATAGCTTCACAAGACATTCCTTCTGGAACCAAACTATCAATGGATATGATTGCAGTAAAACGGCCAGGTATAGGACTTCCTCCTGCGATGATGCCTTACATTGTTGGGCGGAAGGCTCGAGAAGATATTCCGGCTGATACGATAATATCCCTGGAGATGTTGGCATGAGGAAGATTGCCGTAATCACAGTCGGGCGCTCTGATTATGGGCTTTATCTGCCGATTCTAAGGAAAATCCAAACAGACCCAGACTTGCAGTTACAACTCATCGTTTCTGGCATGCACCTTTCCCCAGAGTTCGGTTCGACCATTGAATTGATAGAAAAAGATGGCATTCAGATTTCTGAAAAAGTGGAAATGCTGTTGTCCTCTGATACTCCACAGGGTATTAGTAAGTCCATGGGGTTGGGTGTGATTGGCTTCTCCCAAGCCTATCAGCGTTCTCGGCCAGACATCATCCTCGTGCTGGGGGATCGATTTGAGATGCATGCCGCCGTTCTGGCAGCCCTGCCTTTCAAGATTCCTGTTGCGCACATCCACGGTGGAGAGATTACCCAGGGTGCCATCGACGACAGTTTGCGCCATTCGATCACCAAGCTCAGCCACTTGCATTTTGTGTCTACACAAGAATATGCCCAAAGAGTGATCCAATTAGGAGAAGAACCCTGGCGCGTGACCGTTTCAGGCGCACCCAGTTTGGATAATCTACAAGAGATTACCTTACTATCTCGTGTTGAACTCACTCAAAAATATGGTATTCGTTTCTCAGATGATCCTTTGCTCCTGGTCACTTACCACCCCGTAACGTTGGAGTATGAACAGGTCGAGTACCAGGTTTCAGAGTTATTAGCTGCATTAAGGGAATCTGGATTGCCGGTGCTCTTTACTTTGCCAAATGCAGATACAGGAGGGCGTCAGATCACCCAGATGATCAAAGATTTTGTTGCGGATCAACCATCTTCTCAGGTGGTTGAGAATTTAGGTACGCAAGGTTATTTCAGTGTCATGGCCCAAGCGAGTGCAATGGTTGGTAATTCCTCTAGCGGCATTATTGAAGCGGCATCGTTTGCCCTTCCTGTGGTGAATATCGGCACCCGTCAAAAAGGCCGCCTGCGTGGAAAAAACATAATTGATGTTGATTATGACAGAAAGAGTGTGTTAGCCGGTTTGGAAAAGGCCATTTCGAATGAATTTTGTTCGGAAATCGCAGGTTTTAAAAATCTGTATGGGGATGGCAAAGCAACTCAAAAAGTGGTCGAAAAATTAAAGAGAGTAGATCTTGATGATATGTTGCTGGTCAAGCAGTTTTATGATCTGCCTCGGAGCGATCAAAACTTATGAGAGATCGAGTGATTGGCCTGGGTGCAGGTGGGCATGCCAAAGGGATCATTGAAATTCTGAAACTGAATCCATCGTGCAAAATAGTTGGATTGTTGGATCCGAACAAAGAACTTCATGGATTGGAAGTTTTGGGGATTCCTGTTCTAGGAGGGGATGCACTGCTCCTAGAGTTGATTCAAGAAAAAGTCAGCCATTTTTTTGTTGGTTTAGGTGGTGTAGGTGACAATAGGCCTCGTCAGAAATTATTTGAATACGCGCTTGGCAGCGGTCTTTTCCCTGTGGATGTGATTCATCCAAAAGCAATCATCTCGCCTTTGGCAAAGATGGGTCAGGGAGTACAAGTTATGGCTGGTGCGGTTGTAAATATCCACGCCCAATTGGGCACTGACGTCATTCTGAATTCCAATTCCGTAATAGAACATGATTGTGTTGTTGGAGACCATGTACACATTGCTTCGGGTGCGGTTTTAGCAAGTACTGTCACGATTGGTGAAAGCACACATATTGGCGCTGGCGCTGTAATTCGGCAGTGTATTACTATTGGCAATAACGCGATCATAGGTGCTGGGGCAGTAGTTGTGAACGATGTCCCAGCAAATACGGTTGTGGCGGGTGTTCCTGCAAAACCACTGAAATCGGTCAGCACACAAATCAGCAAAACTTCAGGAGGTGATTGTTGAACCTGAGAATAATTCCCCGGTTGGATATCAAAGGACCCAACCTGGTGAAGGGTATCCACCTGGAGGGATTGCGAGTTTTGGGTAGGCCAGAGGACTTTGCCCGTTACTACTATCAGAAAGGTGCCGATGAATTGATCTATCAGGATGCAGTAGCCAGCCTCTATGGGCGCAACAGTCTGTTGGATATCATCCAGAAAACGGCCAGCGAGATATTTATCCCGCTTACCGTTAGCGGCGGATTGCGCAGCATTGATGATATCCGATCTGTGCTGCGAGCCGGTGCCGATAAGGTGGCGATCAATACTGCTGCTGTTCAAAATCCCAATTTGATTCGCGAATCTGCCCTGGCTTTTGGTTCTTCGACGATCGTTGTATCCATCGAAGCGATCAAAAAGGATGATGGGTCCTATGAAGCTTATGTGGATTATGGTCGCGAGTCGACGGGTGTTGACGCGTTTGAATGGGCGCAAAAAGCTGTTGAATTAGGCGCCGGCGAGTTACTTGTCACGTCAATCGATCAGGAAGGCACAGGGAAAGGTTATGATATCAAACTAACCAGTCATATTGCAAAAGAAGTATCCGTGCCGGTGATCGCTTTGGGAGGGGCTGGTAAGTTAGAACATATCTCTGAAGTTGTCAAAAACGGTTGGGCAGATGCCGTCAGTTTAGCTTCGATGCTGCATTACGATTTTATCCATCATTATCAATACAGTGAGAGTGACTACAAAGTAGAAGGGAATATAGAGTTTTTGCGGGGTAAACGAGGACAGCTTAGGCGTAGAAATATCGAAGCCAGCAACATTCGCCAGATTAAAGAGCATTTGATTTCCACTGGAATAAAATGTAGACTACAAGAGGAAATCGAAAATGACTGAACATAAAGCACAAGTCGTGATTGTTGATTATGGATTAGGGAATTTATATAGTGTCAAACAGGCCTGTGAATATGCTGGATTGAGCACCGAGATCACATCGTCAAAAGGTAAAATTCTTCAAGCCGATGCCGTAATATTGCCTGGTGTAGGGGCCTATGGTGATGCCATGGCAACTTTGAATAAGCTGGACTTGGTTCGCCCCCTACAGGATGTCGCAAAATCTAAAAAGTACCTGATCGGGATTTGCTTGGGAATGCAGCTTCTCATGACGGAGAGCTATGAATTTGGTATCCATAAGGGTTTGGGAATCATTGATGGCGAAGTTGTTCCCTTCGAAAACCCGGTGGATAATGATTCATTTGATGGCCTCTCTCGCAGATTAAAAGTACCTCTGGTTGGATGGAATCAGGTTTGGGAAATAAAGTCGTCTAATGGTATGGAACAAATCGAATGGCAGGATACCTTGCTCAAAGGGGTTTCAAATGGCGAATATATGTATTTTGTCCATTCTTTCTTTGTCAAACCTGATAACTGCGATTTAGTTGTCTCTACCTCGAGATATGGTCAAATAGAATTTTGTTCCAGTTTACAGTATAATAACGTATTTGCTTGCCAATTTCACCCTGAGCGAAGTGGCAAGCAAGGTTTGTGTGTGTACGAAAATATAGCTTCATTACTACATTAAGGTCAAGAAATTATGTCTGATGAGTTGAAAGCATTATACGGTTTGCCAAAAGATGTCAAATATTGCCAGCGTTGTGTTATGTCGAACCAACGCCCTTCATCCTATCCTAAGTTTAAACACACAAAGAATAGGCAGACACCTACCCTTAATATCGGTGATGAAGGCATCTGTGATGCCTGTCGCTATGCGGAAGTAAAAGAAGGGATTGATTGGGAAACACGTGAAAAAGAATTAGCCGCGTTATGTGATCAATTTCGTCGCGATGATGGCCAATATGATTGCCTGGTCCCTGGGAGTGGTGGCAAAGACAGTGTCTATGCCGCACACATCTTGAAGTACAAATATGGCATGCATCCCCTGACCGTAACATGGCCTCCAATCATGTATACAGATTATGGGTTCCGCAACTACCGCAACTGGATTGAAGAAGGCGGCTTCGATAATGTGGCTTACAACCAAAATGGCCGTGTGATGAGATTGCTGACCCGCCTGGCTATTGAGAATTTACTGCATCCCTTCCAGACCTTTATTTTGGGCCAAAAGAACCTAGCTCCGAAAATGGCACTGAGATTCAACCTGCCTCTGGTTTTTTATGGTGAGAATGAAGCTGAATATGGCAATCCTATTGCAGATAATGCCTCTTCTCTAAGAGATAAATCTTATTACACTATGCAGAACCTGGATAATATGTATCTTGGTGGTGTATCAATTCAAGAGCTCAGAGAGAAATATGATGTTTCACTGGCTGAATTAATGACATACCTGCCTGCCGACCACAAGGAAATCGAGCAATCTAAAATTGAGATTCATTATCTTGGCTACTATTTGAAGTGGGTTCCACAAGAAGCCTACTATTATGCCGTTGAGAATACTGGTTTCCAGGCCCGGCCTTTCCGCACACAAGGCACCTACAGTAAATACAACAGCATCGATGATAAGATCGACGACTTGCACTATTACACCACCCACATCAAATTTGGCTTGGGACGTGCTTCCTACGATTCGTCGCAAGAGATCAGAAACAAGCACCTCACTCGTGAAGAAGGTGTTGCGTTAGTGAAGCGCTATGATGGTGAGTTCCCAGATCGCTATTTCAGAGAGGTGATGGAGTACATCGGTATGGATCCGGAGCATTTTATGGATCTGTGTGACAAAGCTCGCTCTCCACATATGTGGAAAAAATACAACGGGGAATGGAAATTACGCCATCCAATCTGGGAATCTGAATGATTTCGGATTCGTTTGGAATTTTGTTTGATGGAATATGGAATTTGGATTGAGCGTGAGAGGCGCTTTCGAATAAAGATTTTGCAGGATTGGCCTGAAGCTCGTGATCAAGGAATTTACCGTGTATGCCAATTTTGTGGGGAAATATGCCTGTGCTCGGAAATGGAATGTCCAAATTGTATGTCTTCAGAGATTGCCAAAACCCAACTCGATGTTGAAGAACTGCTTAGCGGAAAACGTATCCGTTGTAAAGTGCGTTTTGAGAGAATGGTTTGATTGAGGTACGAAGGATGGCCGTTGATCTTAAGAACTTATGTATCTCGCCAAATAGCAAAATCCTGGATGTTATTACCACAATCAACAAGAATTCTCTGGGAATAGTTTTGGTTACAGATGATCAGATGCATTTGCGAGCCACAATCACAGACGGAGATATCCGTCGGGCAGTGTTAGACGGGGTCAGTCTAGATGCCCCTATTGATGAGCTATTAAAAAGAAAGACCGATAAACTCTACACTAGGCCCATCACTGCAAAAATAGGGGATGGTTATGAAAAAATTCTCCAACTGATGGAAAAATATGTTATCCGACAAATACCTTTATTAAATGATCAGGATGAAGTTGTTGATTTAGTGACCATAGAAGATCTTTTACCTAAAGAGAGCCTCCCCCTCCACGCGGTTGTCATGGCTGGTGGATACGGAACGCGCTTGTTACCCTTAACTGAAGAAATACCCAAGCCGATGCTCCCTGTTGGAAATCGTCCATTGATGGAACATATCATCGAGCAACTTCAACAAACTGGCATTCAGCGTGTCAACATCACGACGCATTATCTGGGAGACAAGATTAAAGATCATTTTGGAGATGGCGAAGATTTCGGTGTTGATATTGAATATGTAAATGAGAACAAACCTCTAGGTACTGCTGGCGCTTTGGGTTTGATGCAAGAGCCGGATAAGCCATTACTGGTGATCAATGGGGATATTCTCACCCGGGTTGATTATCGAGCTATGTTGAGCTTTCACAGAAAACATAGCTCAGATCTAACAGTAGGGGTGCGACAATTCTCTTTTGATGTGCCTTACGGTGTCATTGAGGGCGATGGGCCATTTGTACGAGAAGTGAAAGAAAAGCCAAAATATAATTTCCTGGTCAATGCAGGGATATATTTACTCGAACCTTTTGTTCACTCCTATATTCCCAATGAACGAAGATTTGATATGACTGATTTAATCGAAAAATTGCTGGTTGATAAGCGTACGGTTGTGAGTTTTCCCGTTGTTGAGTATTGGATGGATGTTGGTCAGCCCGTAGACTATCAGAAAGCCCAAGAGGATATTGAAAATGGGAAATTATAAGATGAATTGGGAAGGGAAGAAGGTTCTCGTCACTGGTGCAGGTGGATTTATTGGGAGTCACCTGGTTGAAAGATTAGTTGACCTTGGTGCCAATGTGCGGGGTTTTGTGCATTACAATTCGCTTGGCCGTTGGGGATGGCTTGATGACTCATCCAAAAAAGATCATGTAGATGTTATTGTTGGAGACATTATCGATCATGACAGTGTACGGAATGCCGTAAAGGGCGTCGAGGTTGTCTTCCATTTAGCGGCTCTAATTGGGATCCCATACTCATATCAAGCACCTTCTTCGTATGTTCAAACTAATGTGGTTGGGACTCTAAATGTTCTGCAAGCCTCCCTTGCTACAAAAGTAGAAAAGGTTGTTCACACCTCGACAAGTGAGGCCTATGGATCTGCACAATATGTCCCCATCGATGAAAATCACCCTCTCCAAGGGCAATCGCCATATTCGGCTACGAAGATTGGGGCAGACAAGTTGGCGGAGTCATTCTTTCGTTCATTTGAATTGCCAGTTGCGACGATTCGTCCTTTTAATACCTATGGCCCTCGCCAATCTGCAAGGGCAATAATTCCAACTGTCATTTCCCAGGCATTGACTCAATCTAAATTGCGATTGGGCAATCTCACTCCAACTAGAGATTTAAATTTTGTGTCTGACACTGTTGAAGGTTTTTTGCATGTCGCTTCAGAGGCTAAGGCGGTCGGAGAAGTAATCAACATAGGGAATGGAAAAGAGATTTCGATTGGGGATTTAGCTCAAAAAATTATCAAACTAATGGGGAAGAACGTTTCAATTGTTTCAGAGAGTCAGCGAGAAAGGCCAGAAGCTAGCGAAGTCGATCGCTTATGTGCAGATATTTCCAAAGCTCGGATGCTTCTTGATTGGGAACCGAAATATAATTTGGATGATGGATTATCCAAGACGATTGCTTGGGTTAAATCGAACATTGATTCGTTTCGTCCCAATACTTATACTTTTTAATTCGTTTTATATCGCCCGTTTCACCGGACGCTGTGCCGATGGTTGATTAATGATGACTTATTCCAGAACCACTTTGTTTGAGCTCTGCAGCGGCGATTAGCGGTCCAGTGCAAACTTTTGTTATCTTCTTATTAGTTCACATACGTGATTCATACCCAATGAAATCTTATATTGATTCATCAATTCTAAATCTGTAGATAAAACCATATTCTGAATTCCATTGTCTGTTAAATACTGCTTGTGATCACTTACAGCATCTTTGTCAAAAAGGCCCAAAGCAGCAAGTAACCTAAGAAGTATATCTGATGCTGGTGTTGGTGTGGTTAATATAGCTACACCATTTTCTGATAGACATCTACAAATAAGCTTGAAGTGTTTAAGTGGATTTATTAAATGCTCAACCACTGCTAAAGATAGAACACAATCAAATGTCGTTTGTGGATACCATAATTCGAGATCACCTTTTTGGAGGGTGATGCCATCTTGTGTAATACTCTGGTCTACATCCACATCAACCCCAATAAAATTAGCCGTAGAAAAGCAAGATTTTAAGTACTGGAGATTCGCAGCAGAATAACCGCAACCAAGTTCTAGTACTGATATATTAGGTTTATCTTTTATTTGATGGTGGAGTAAGTTCTCTGCAACTTTTGTCCTTTGTCTTATTGCGATAGCTTCAATCCCTTTGAATCGACGACTTTTCCCATAAGCTCCCATACTATTTCTCCTAAAATTAACATTTCTATTTAGACTTCACTGCAAAAACTACCAGACGAGGGCTTCCGCCGGAAGCGGGAAACTCACTTGATGGCTTTTTGCAGTAGAGTCTATATAAATAACTTTATATTAGCGTAGAAATAATTCAGGTGGGTCTCAATAATTATCCCAATGTAGGCTTCCATAACATGACAAAGAAGCGTTGCGCATATTTGCGACAGAGATGATAGAAATCACGCGCAAATATCATTTCAATCGAAAGCAATTAGGGAGAGCATGTTGGATATGGATCAAGACAGGTACATTTCTGTTTGGGTAAATCATAATAATCTATCACGATTTCTACTGTTTTAGGATCTGTACTTGAATAGTAACCAGAAAAATTTTCTTGTTGATAATATTTATTGCTTGGGATACATAAGCTTCTATATGAAATACATAACGCAACTTCCGATTCGCTGAGGTCAATATTCTCTTCACAAATGGAACTATTACTGTCTGCTACACGCTGCTTAAGATGTTGGTTAAAATCTGTTCCTCGCCAAACCAGTAAAGCTGAAGCTATCATGAATACAATAATCAAATTGTTTAGCCTGCTGGAGTTTGATCGCCATTTTTTTATCAAGTAATTCAAGCCAAATCCGGAAATAATATACATACTCACATTTGCAATAAAATGGAATCGAAAAGCGTATTTCAAAAAAAATAGAAATGAATTTCCAAAAATGGCAAATAATAGTGGGATTGTGAATCTACGATTTTCTTTAGATTTAAACCCCAATATAAAAACCATGATGATTGGGATGATTTGCAACACAATAATTTGGACAACTTCTTCTGATTGATAGCGCAAATTATCTATATTAGGTAATTCTCCATCTGATTCTGGGCGGAACAGATTGACGAATGTGAATAGAAAACCACTGCCAATATTAACGACATACCATTTGAGCCTATTCAAGATTGACGAATACTCGTTAGCGGGAATTGGCATTGTTTGTAAGCCAATCCTGATTCCAATGAAGACAATTACGACTCCGATAGCAATTCCTGCATATAATTTCCAATCAGGTCTGCGATTGATCACCGCATCCATTAATACGGCTAGTGAAAAAGCTAGCCCAAATTCCTTGCTAAGTGTAGATAATAGTAATAAGAGAAAAACAATAACAGGTCTAAACTTGCCTTTTCCAAACCAGATCAGCCACAAGGAAGATAATCCAAATATTGCCGCCAGGGTTATTTGAACTTCTCCAATCACCTCTACGTTCGGAGATAACCGCCAATCTGTTATAAAAAAAAGAGCTGCAACAAGCGCGGGGAGAAGTTCCTTGGTTTTCCGGAATATGATCTCAAATATTAAAATTGCAAGCAATCCCAAAAAAACTAGATTTATCGCAATAAAAACGGGGGGGTTAAGACCGAATATTAGATACTCAAGTCTCAAAACTGATCCTGTTACTGGTCGATAGGTAACAAAATGACCAGGAACTGTTTCCCCTGTCCATACATCTGCGAGGGTTAATTGTCTCATATAGCGAAAATTCGTTAATGCTTCTGCATCGATGAGTCTGCGATTTATGATGACACCAATGATGGATATTACACCCACAATGATGGTGATTACGCCCAAAATGTATGCAATGTTTATTTTGCGTTGTGAAATGTTTGTGCTGCCATTCGGCATCATCTATTCTCCAAGATTTGTGTATTTTAACAACGTCTCTGCCTAGATATTCACTTACAAACCTAATATTTTATCACGACAAAATTGAGCGTTGATCAAAGGCTCTGGGGGGAGTGGTGATTTTCGTGGTGTTCATTATTCAGAAGGCACAAACTTTTCTATTGTCATTCCGAGTGAAGCGAGGAATCCCAGGCATCCTGCTTTGCTTGATAATTGCTTGGTTTCAGGGATTCTTCACTCCGCTGCGCTGCGTTCAGAATGACACTTATTCCATTGGATTTTGTAAAACACCATGATATCGACCACTCCCTCTGGGGACACTCGGGGAATCTCCATAGTTTTGCTCAGAGGGGATCTCTATATTTCGGGCATGAGAGTGTAATATCACCACATATGGGTCTGGATTTGGCAATCCAGACCGAGCACTATGGCAAATCCCAAGGAGCCGAGATATCACTATCCCAGTCGATAATAAATTGATGTATAATGCAAAGGCATTGGATAATCATCCAGAAATTCGACAAAAGCATTGAAAACGGTATAGGAAATGTCCCTAGAAAAAATTGGTCGCTATCAAATCAAGAAAGAACTTGGACGAGGGGGAATGGCAACCGTCTACCAAGCCTATGATCCCAACTTCGAGCGGGATGTTGCAATCAAGGTTCTTCCTCGAGCATTTTTGCATGATCCCCAATTTCGACAGCGCTTTGAACGCGAAGCAAAAACTGTAGCAGCACTTGAGCATGCAGCTATCGTTCCTGTTTACGATTTTGGCGAAGAAGATGGTCAGCCATATATTGTTATGCGCATGATGTCTGGTGGAGATCTAGCAGAAAAGCTCAAGGGTGGAAGTCTTTCATACCAGGAAGCTGCGAAGATAACTGAACGATTGGCAGCTGGCCTGGATGCTGCACATATAAAGGGCATCGTCCACCGGGATATGAAACCCGGCAATATTCTCTTTGATCAGTACGATAACGCGTTTCTATCAGATTTTGGCATTGCACGTTTGACTCATGGAAGCCATACATTAACCGGGGAAAATATTATCGGTACCCCAGCATATATGAGCCCTGAACAAGTTCAGGGTGAAAAAACACTCGATGGTCGCAGTGATCTCTATTCATTAGGCATTATCTTTTACCAAATGCTCACTGGGGATACGCCTTACCAAGCGACGACACCGGCTAAGGTAATGATGATGCACATCTTAGACCCGGTTCCGGATCTGGCATTAGTAAAACCAGATTTACCTCGGGAGATAAGCTTGTGGTTGCAGAAATCCCTAGCCAAAGAGCCTGACGAGCGCTTTGCTACGGCAAAAGATATGGAGGAAGCACTCCATGATGCAGTACAAGGAAAGTCACACCACACACTCACTACAGCCCCACGAACGGCCATAAGAGATTCTGGTGCAGCGGTTACTCAACAACAACCACAAGCTCCGCCACCTAGCTATGACCAACAACCAGCTGTTGCAACTCCCACACCAGTTCCAACCCCCTTATCTGCAAAACCAAAACGGAGTTGGCTCCCCTTTGCGATCGGGGGATTCATCATATTAGGAATTGGGGCCATAATCGTCCTTGCAACAGCATTCATGGGTTACCAGGGACGTGGACCTCTGGCAGCTGCTCTGAACCCAGCCACGTCAACCTACACAACGATCCCAACAACAGTCTCTCCCGAATTAGAGATAACATTTACGCCTGAGGCAGAGGAAGTTGAGGTTGTCGCAGCGGCGAGTTCGACACCAACGGAAGAAGTACTTCCCACAATTACCGAAGGCCCACCCACCGAGACACCCGAACCAACTGCAACCAGTACGCCTGAGATACCAACGATTGGTGGCGCTGACAAAATCGCATTTATCAACGAATACGATATTTGGGTTATGAATGTTGATGGAAGCGGCTTGCAACAACTCACTAATGATGGCACATTGAAAACCGATCTCGCCTGGATGCCTGATGGGCAGGGATTGACTTATATCTCCGGCAAATGTGTTTGGTCTGCTGAGCTTGAGACAGGCAGATTAGATTTTGTGGTTTGTTTTGAATCTGCTGAATTTCTGGATACTTTTGCAATCTCCCCAGATGGAACACAGGCAGCTATCAGTGTCAACCGCGCTTTGTATATCGTTCCATTTGACGTTGATGTCTTAAAAGAAATTAGTTATGGCCCTCACCTGGAAGAGATTAGCGAATGCCCAGCTTTTGCTCCATTAAAGAACACCAAGGAAAGCATTGTTTCCGTTCAAAGAGTGCGTTGGTCTGATGATGGAGAAACTTTGTCGCTTATGGTTTTAGCCGCGTTGAGCGGTGTACAAGGAGATATCATCCAAATATTCCCAATTGGGGATTGTGAGTCTCAACCTTATCGCAGTGACGAATTTCCATCTGCACGCTTCAATGTAGAAAACTATGATAACTCTCCATACCTGCAAAATTTTGGATATGATGGCAGTTACCTTTACGCTATAACAAGTTACACTCGCAATGATGGCTTTGGACAACTGTATCTCTATAATGGCGATCTACACAAAGCTGATGTCGATGCCAATCCAATCAACGGCGACTGCTGTTATCGCGATCCGGCGTTCAGCCCAGACGGACGTTATTTAATTTTTGCTCATCAACCGTTTGAAGTTGGTGCCACAACTCAGCTATATATTGTCCCCTATGGCACAATTGGGACGGGTGCTCAATACGAACCCATTTCCTTGCCCGAAGAATTCTTCACAGACACTCGGGCAAAACCTCAACCCGTTTTCCGACCCGTTTCTGGAAACAACGAATAATTTTAGGAATTACGCACTTGAAGAGGGATGCGCCTGGAAAAGGGGGTGGGGGCTTCGTCCCCACCCCCTTTTCCAGGCGACACCTTCCCTGAACTGCGTAAATCCAAACTCTAATTCCAAAGGCGTCAATATGAAAACCAGAGCAATCATCCTAGCCGGTGGCGAAGGTTCCCGGCTAGGAGTTTTAACTGCCA
>CAYQQX010000029.1:0-2771 GCA_964419495.1 uncultured Anaerolineales bacterium | reverse complement strand
AGAGCAATCATCCTAGCCGGTGGCGAAGGTTCCCGGCTAGGAGTTTTAACTGCCAAAAGAACAAAACCTGCTGTTCCTTTCGCCGGAAAATATCGCATCATAGATTTCACGCTATCGAATTGTGTGAATTCAAATATATTTGATGTCATGATATTGGCACAATATCGACCTCACTCTTTGATTGAACACATCGGTTCGGGTGCCCCCTGGGATCTTAATCGTGATTTTACCGGCGGTGTGAGAATCTACTCACCTTATAAGGCCCGCCGCCCAACTGACTGGTATTTGGGTACAGCCGATGCAGTCCAACAAAACTTCAGTTTTATCAAGAGTACTAACCCTGATTTTGTTTTAATTCTCTCAGGCGACCATATTTATGAGATGAACTACGATGCCATGATCGCATTTCACATCGATCATCGAGCGGATGTGACCCTGGGAACCATTACTGTACCCATTGAAGACGCTTCCCGTTTTGGCATTGTGGGTCTGGACAATAACTACCGCGTTACATCATTTGTCGAAAAACCTGACGATCCTCCATCCAACCAGGTCAATATGGGTGTATATCTTTTCAATATGGACGTGCTTGATCGAGTTCTTTGGAAAGATTACACCAGCAAAGAATCTGCTCATGATTTTGGGAAAAACATTCTCCCGGAGTTGGTTGCAGAAGGTGCACGTGTTTACGCATTTCCATTTTCAGGATATTGGGTTGATGTGGGAACAAAAGATTCGTATTGGGACGCCCATATGGATTTATTGGCTGATCCACCATCTCTAGATTTGAACGACCGCTCCTGGATAATCCACACTCGCACCGAGGAACGACCCCCAGTGCAAATTAGCAGCGGTGCTCAAGTGCACGACAGTATGATCACCGATGGCTGTGTAGTGTCCAAAGGTGCCATTGTCGAGAAAAGCGTGCTTGGGCCTGGAGTTAGGATCAATGCGGGCGCAGTTGTACGTGAATCAGTTATTCTTACTGATAGTGAAATCCACGCTGGAGCGATTGTCGAACGCACAATCATCGACAAACGCGTCCAAGTTGGAGAGAAAGCCTCAGTGGGCAAGATCATCACGAAAACGCCTCCCCAACTCGTGATGATCGGAAAGAACAGCCGCATCCCACCAGGATATATAATCGAGCCAGACGCTACAATTTCGGCAGACATTCGCGAAGCAGATTATCCATCAAATGTCATCAAATCTAACGCCACAATTAAACGGAGTCAAAAAGATTCAATATGAAATTTGATCGTTCAGCAGGCGTGTTGCTCCACCCAACCAGCCTGCCAGGTTCCTTTGGAATTGGGGATATTGGTTCAAACGCTCATGAATGGATCGATTTTCTCTTTGCTTCTGGCTGTAGTCTTTGGCAAGTATTACCCCTTGGCCCAACTGGCTTTGGAGACTCACCCTACCAATGCTTCTCAGCATTTGCGGGGAATCCATATATTATTAGTCCTGACTCCTTGATTTCTGATGGACTATTATCAAACGATGAAATTCGTGACCGTCCGTCATTTCAGATTGAGCAAGTAGATTTTGGAAAAGTAATTCCTTACAAAATCAAATTACTCAATCGGGCTTTTGAAAACTTCCAGAGTCGTTCTCACCCCCAAATACGAGAACTGTTTAACAATTTTTGCGAAACCCAAGCACATTGGCTCGATGATTATGCGCTCTTCATGACTATAAAGGAGGCTCAGGGTGGTGGGTCTTGGGTGGGGTGGCCCGCGCATTTGCGCGAAAGGGATGCTGCTGCGCTAAATAATTTCAAGGATGAATATGCATCAGAAATCGAGAAGCAGGCATTCTGGCAATTTCTCTTTTTTCAACAATGGTCTGAGTTGCGAGATTACGCTGAAAAACGCGGCATTAAAATTATCGGCGATATTCCAATTTTTGTTTCCCATGATAGCGCTGATGTTTGGGCCCACCCAGAACTCTTCTATTTAGATGACGATGGTCAACCCACCGTTGTAGCCGGCGTTCCTCCTGATTATTTTTCTCCCACAGGCCAACTTTGGGGCAATCCTTTATACCGCTGGGATGTGCATGCCAAAAGTGATTATCATTGGTGGTTAGATCGCCTGCGTGCGGTATTTTCGTTGGTGGATATTGTTCGACTGGATCATTTTCGGGGATTTGCCGGATACTGGGAAATTCCTGCCGAAGAAGAAACGGCTGAAAAGGGTCAATGGGTTCCTGGCCCTGGGGCAAAATTCTTCGAAGTAGTGGAGAAATCTCTTGGCTCTCTTTCTATCATCGCCGAGGATTTGGGTGAAATCACGCCGGATGTGGTCGAATTGCGCGATCAATTTGGTTTGCCAGGTATGAAAATCCTTGTCTTCGCATTCGATAGCGATGAAGAAAATGAATTTTTGCCACATAACTTCTCTACTACAAATTGTGTCGTATACACCGGCACCCATGATAATGACACCACATGTGGATGGTATGAACGCACAGATGACAAAATTCGTGATCTAGCGCGCAGATATCTTGCCCAAAACGGTCACGATATTGCTTGGGATCTGATCCGCGCGGCTTGGTCTTCGGTTGCGGTATTTGCCTTAACTCCTATGCAAGATCTTCTAAGTTTAGGTAACGAAGCGCGCATGAATTATCCCAGCAAACTTGGCGGAAATTGGATTTGGCGAATGCCACCTCGTACTCTTACACAGAGTCTTCAATCACGTTTAAAGAACATGAATCGACTTTATTGGCGGCATAGCAAACCAGACCAGGAGCTAAGCAACTAGATT
>CAYQQX010000028.1:0-38561 GCA_964419495.1 uncultured Anaerolineales bacterium | reverse complement strand
CGCAAGCTAAAGAGAATCTCCCTGGAAATAGGGGGTCGGGGGCGAAGCCCCCACCACCTATTTCCAGGGAAACCTCGCTACGTGTGCGTAACATCAGTTATTAATTTAGCGGCCATAACAAGGGTAATACTAACACACTGATCACCATAGTTAGCAGGATCAACGGTACACCTACTTTGATGTAATCACTGAATTGATAATTTCCGCGCCCATCACTAGTGTGTTTGTCGGAGAGGCAACTGGCGATGCAAAAGCCATCGATGCTGAGATAGCCACGGTCATCATGAATGCATGCGGTTGCACACCCAGCTTCAAGGCTGCTGCCAGTGCAATTGGGGCAATCAGCACAGTGGTGGCTGTGTTTGAGATTAGTCGGATTATCCCCGCCGGGTCTGTTTATGCCCAAAACGGTGAGCTGATGGAGTGTGCCAAAACGTGCGTCAACGATTGTTTTTCCTACCAATGATGAACGCGGCGGCAGCAATACTTCAGCGACTCCTGCTTCCTGGCTGATTAATGTCTCCTTTTCCAAACTCTCGGCCGGCTGGATGGCCAAATTCAAACTTGCAGAAGCATGGTTGACATCATTGTGATGCCCCTGGACGATGAAAATATCATCTGCATTAATGGCAATATTGGGGTGAGGGGATATCTCATCCTGCTCATCCGAACCCAGCATCAGTTTGCGTTCCCCAAACTTCGCCAGCTCTCTGGGTTCAGGATCACGCCAGATTTTCAAAATGGTCACATTGAAGTTTTGACCAAGGTTTGTTTCTTGCAGCGTTTTTCCCACCAAAGGTGACCCTCGTCTCACGCGCAATTTGAACAGGTTCTCTGGTAATCGGTAGATGTCAACCAACTCTGAAGGAGTATCAATCCTTTGCGGCATCTGTTGAGCATGTTTTTCTGGAAGTAAGCGAATGCCAATCAACAGCATGAAGCCAATTCCTGCGATCAGCAAGATGATGCCGATAAGTGTGTAATCGAAAAACTGGAATGGCTGCATGCCCTGATCAGCCAGAATATCACTGACAATAATGTTGGGTGGTGTGCCAATCAAAGTCATTGCACCCCCCAGCAGCGCCCCAAAAGAGAGCGGAATAAGCAGTTTTGATGCGGCTTGTTTTACACTGCGGCTCAGGCTGATAATCGCGGGGAGAAGAACCGCTACGGTTCCAGTATCGCTCATGAAACTGGAGAGTAGTGCCACCGCGCCCATGATGACTGCCACAAGGCGATTCTGTTTTCTGCCCGCAATCGCCAAGATCTGACGTCCGATCATGCCTGCCAACCCAGTTTGTAGCACTGCACCGCCAATAATGAAAAGAGCTGCTATGGTTAAGACTGCCGGGTTGGAGAATCCGGCGATTGCTTCCGGAACGTTTAGCACTCCCGTTAAGATCAAGGTTACTACGACGAGTAAAGCAACAATGTCAACACGCAGCCATTCTGTGATGAAGAGCAATATTGCTGCTGCCAGGATGCCTATCGTGGTCCACATTTCAATTGTCATCGGAAATTTAATCCTAAAAGCCGTGGTTATTGTTCGATGTTGTATACTGCCAGATCTGAGAAGCTGACTGTGACGGCATTGGATCCCCCAGAGCGAACGAAGATGCCCATAGCACCGCTGGGCAAGGATTTGTCCGTGATGGTGAATTGATATTGATCATTGACAAAGAAGCGCATTTCTTTTCCTACAGCCCAAACTCCCAAACGAGAAGTGCTGGGCGCCGCCGATGGTACAGAAGTGGTCACCATCCAGGGTTGGGGTGATGATGCAGCCCCCCCTACAACTCGGTCCAGCCGAACTTGTCCATCACATGACAGAGAATAGCGATAGAAATTACCCGGCGATTGATAACGGATCAGCATGCCGTATTCATCTAGCCCATTACACAGGTTGGGGCTGGCTGTAATTTCTGCATAGAAGTTGGTAAAAAGAGCGCCTTCTCTTACACTGTAAATATAACCTTTCTCTCTTGAGAGAGCCGCAGTCAGTGCGTTGTTTGCAACAGAAATGCTGCTTGATTCAGTCTCGAGTATGGTCCAGTCGGTGGGGAGCTCGAATTCATCGCTAAAAAACAACCCCCCCACTCCCGGTCGTAGTTCTGGGGTAGGAGAGGGTAGTACGGTTGGGATCGTGGTGGGAGTCTCAGTAGGAGGAAACCAGACTGTCGTGGGAGTGGCAGTATTTGTCACAGTTGGGGTTGCTGAAACGAATGGCATCAGCGTCTCCACAGGCAAACACGCGGATAGAAATAGTAGAGCAAAGCAGGAAAAGAGCCTTTTCATATCTGTTGAAACGTGAAACGTTGGACCTTCCAACGTTCAACGTTTTATCACTTGATCTCGTTCTGGGCCCACGGAGATATAGCGCGCTGGAACTCCAGCAACATCTTCAATGCGTCGGATATATGCCTGTGCGTTTTTTGGCAGATCATCCCACTGTCGAATTGACATAATATCTTCTTCCCAGCCAGGCAGTTCTTCATATACTGGGTCATAGTCGAGATCGGTTGGGCCCAATGGCAGGTCCTGATATATGTTTTCACCCTTCTGATAGCCTGTGCAAATGAACAGATCGTTCAAACCTGAGAGAACATCCAGTTTTGTGATCGTCAATTCTGTTACGCCATTGATCTGGACAGCATAGCGCAGGAGCACAGTATCCAGCCAACCCACGCGGCGCGGTCTGCCAGTGGTAGTTCCAAATTCATCCCAAGGTTTATCCCCAGTCCCGCGTAGATGGTTTGACGTGGTATCGAATACTTCAGTGGGGAAGGGTCCTTCGCCAACACGAGTTTGAAAGGCCTTGGTCACACCAATCACTCGCCCTACATGACTGGCACCAATTCCCAACCCAACCAGGGCACCCGCGGCGGTGGGGCTTGAGCTGGTTACATAGGGATACGTGCCGTGATCAATATCTAATAGCGTACCTTGAGCGCCCTCGGCCAAAACATTGGCTCCGCTGCTCAGAGCATCATTCAAGAGATAAGAAACGTTTCCAATATATGGGTACAGCCTCTGAGCATAATCGACGTATTCTTTGGCGATTTCAAGGGTATCCAGGGGTTCAGCTGCATATAGGTTTTTAAGCGCTTCATTGACGCCTTCAACCTGAATCACAACGGCTTCAGCAAATTCTTCGAGATCGAGCATCGATTCCATACGCAATCCAGAGCGAGCGGCTTTATGGTTATAGGCGGGCCCAATCCCGCGCAAAGTTGTGCCGATTTTCTCATCCCCTCGAGAGTGTTCGCGGGCTTTATCCAAGGCAATGTACGCAGGCGTAATCACATGAGCTGCATGAGAAATTCGCAGCCTTTCGGGTGTAATCTCAACTCCAGCGGCACGTATCATCTCGATTTCTTGTAACAGCACCTTGGGGTTAACCACCAGCCCATTGCCAATCACTCCCACTGTGTGAGGCTGGATCACCCCCGAGGGAATCAAGTGCAGCTTGAAAGTCTGCGCGCCAACCTGAACCGTGTGTCCAGCATTATCGCCTCCGGCAAAGCGTGCCACATAATCTGCCTCGGCAGCCAACAAGTCGACTACGCGACCTTTTCCTTCGTCACCCCATTGCGTACCAATTACGATATTGAGAGCCATAGTTCCTCCCGCGAGCTAAACTGACAACTGTCGGCTAATAACCCGTTGACTGTCCATTGGCAGTCAGTTCGTCGGTATTGTAAAATAAGATCGCAACTTACCCAAAGGAAGAATCTCGGGGAAAGGGGTGTGCGTAGGGGCGCACGCCCCTACGCACACCCTTTTCCCCGTATAGCTCTTCTTTGGAGAGTTACGAGTTAAACTCGTTGTTTCATTCTAGCACAATTCCACTTCTACAAAAGGAGCAAAGAATGCGTAAGAAAGCGATCTTGATCACTGGTGCGGCTGGCGAGATTGGCCATGCCTTGATTGAAGCGTTATCGGAAAATGGAACCACCCCGTTACTGACCCTTGACCTGGAACCTCTTCCTGAAGATGTCCAGGATTTGACCACTCACATGATCGCAGATATTTTAGATCAGAAACTATTGGATCGTTTGGTCAGCGAGTATGAGTTTGAGGCTATCTATCATTTGGCGGCATTGCTTTCGACGAGAGGAGAGTTTTCGCCAAGTGCAGCCCATAATGTGAATGTCAACGGCACGATGGGTTTGTTGCGCTTGGCAGCAGAACAGTCGGAATGGCGACAAAAACCGGTGCAATTCATTTTTCCTAGCTCGATTGCCGTTTATGGATTGCCCGATTTGGATACAAAAAACCAATATGCGCGCGTGCGCGAATGGGAGTGGAACTACCCTCGCACCATGTATGGCGCAAACAAGCTGTATTGCGAGTTGTTGGGAATCTATTTCAGCGAGCACTACCGTCAATTGGCTGCAGAACAGCCTGTGATGGTTGATTTTCGAGCGATTCGCTTCCCGGGGCTGATCAGCGCATTTACCGTTCCCAGCGGTGGAACCAGTGACTATGGCCCTGAGATGCTGCATGCTGCGGCAAAAGGCGAACCTTATGCCTGTTTCGTGCGTCCCGATGTTCGCATTCCCTTTATGGCCATGCCGGATGCTGTCAAATCTTTGCTTCATCTGGCAGCAGCGCCTGCAGATGCCATCAGTCAGCGAGTTTACAATGTGACCAGCTTCAGTCTCTCAGCAGAGGAGTTTAAGGGTTGGGTGATGAAATTCTTCCCTGATGCTGAGATCACCCATGAACCCGATGTTAAACGCCAGACTATTGTTGACAGTTGGGCCGCAGATATGGATGACAGCGCTGCTTGCCGTGATTGGGGTTGGCAGCCGGGCTACGATGTTCAGCGTGCCTTCGAGGAGTATCTGGTACCCAATATCACCAAGCGTTATCAGGGCTGATTTCGAAAGAGAAGATTAAGTATTACGCATTACTTATTACAAAAACGTAATGCGGTTTTTATTTTTAAGGATGAGTTACTACTAGGCCAAGATATTCTTCAAAAGGATCGAAATCGCGATCACTGTGGAGTAATTCTAGATCGTTTTCTATGCAATAGGTCGCGATTAAACAATCTATTGTTTTTCGGACTGTGATCCCTTTCGAACGCAACAATCGATAATTACTGGCGCACTGAACAGCTATTTGTTTCCCCAGTATATCCACAACAGGAAACTTGAGCAAAGCATCCCTAGCTGCTTCAAAATCTTTCTCAAAGCGAAAGCCTTGCAGCACTTCAGCCAAGATCAAGTCTCCCACAAAAATCACCGACTCCCCTAAAACTTCGTTTAGATAATCTGTTTGGAGTGTAATATGCCCATTGAAGAAATCAATCCATACTGAAGAATCAACCAGTAGAGACAAAGCGCCCCTCTCTCATTTTGTTTAGGTCGCCTTCCCAATTTAATTTTCCGCGCAATTCGCGAACACTTTTTTGTTCATGCATACGGATCAAGGTACGCAAAGCCTCATCAATGATCGCACGTTTTGTTTTTAAACCTGTGAGTTCTCTTGCGCGATTAACAAGGTTATCATCCAACACGATATTTGTGCGCATTTTTGCTCTCCTTTAAATGTGTATATTGTAGCGCTTTTATGTGTATAGCGCAATCCCAAATATTGAAGCAGGTGAAACGGTATAAAACGTGTACATAATCATCAATCGATAATCATCAATCGATAATCATCAATCGATAATCGTAAATCGATAATCGTAAATCACTAATGTATTAAGGAGTTCGTATGACATCCAAACTGACCGTTGGTTATATTGGCCTGGGTATCATGGGCAAATCCATGGCTCGCAACATTCTCAACGCAGGCTTTCCTTTAATAGTGCATAACCGCAGCCGCCAGGCGGTCGATGAGTTGGTTGCCGAAGGTGCCAAGGAAGCACATTCTCCCAGCGAAATCGCCGCACAAGTTGATGTGGTTTTCACTAACCTGCCGGATTCCCCAGATGTGGAGCAAGTTGCTCTTGGATCGGGTGGCATCATCGAAGGTGCTAAAGAGGGGTTGATATTCGTGGATAATTCGACGATCAAACCTGCCACGGCGCGATTGATTGCAGAAAAATTGGCTGCCAAGAGGGTGCTCTCTCTGGATTGCCCAGTCAGCGGTGGCGATATCGGTGCCCAGAAAGGCACGCTGGCGATGATGGTCGGTGGCCCCGCAGAGGCATTGCAAAAAGTGATGTCCATTTTTGAGGTGGTTGGTAAAACCATCACCCACGTTGGGGATACTGGTGCCGGGCAAATTGCCAAGGCTGCCAACCAGGTCATGGTCGCCGCTCAAATGGTGGCCATGGGTGAGTTGATGATCCTGGCCAAGAAAGCCGGCGCAGACCCCGAAAAAGTTGTTGCAGCCATTCAAGGTGGGGCAGCTCAATGCTGGTCATTGGATGTCAAGCCCGAACGTCTTTTCGCGGGCAATCGCCAGCCTGGTTTTAAGGCGTATATGCAAGCAAAGGATTTGGGTATTGTCGTGGATACTGCCAGAGAATATGGTGTGCCCATGCCCTCGAATGCTGTACATGCCCAGCTTTTCAATGCTATGCTGCAGATGGGTATGTCGGAGTTGGATAATTCGGCGGTAATTGGCGTGATTGAATCTCTTGCTGATACATCATTGTTGGAGAGATAAAAACAAAGATTCTCTGGCTGGATCATTCTATCTTAACCCAAGTTGCCACCAAACGGAATAACATCCTGGGCTAGACGCCCTTATCTAACCTTCGACTACGCTTCACTTTGTTCCGCTCCGCTCAGGCGGTTTTGATATTTTTCTCGCATTTGGGCGTCGAAGGATAATTGCGTAAGGTAGCAACTTAGTGCATGATCGGAGCAGAAACTTTGAATAAATCTGCACATCGTTTGTGATTTTATCTGGTATCGTACGAACCATTCAAACGATCAGCCCCGAAGCTGCATTAGGTTATCTTTGTATTCACCACGAAGTCGCAAAGACACAGTGTTTATGGACTAAATTCTTGGTGACTTTGTGTCTTTGTGGTTAGATATTTCCCATGCGAAATTTCTTAGAAAAAACATTCTCTCAAAAACCCCAATTTACCTGGGAAACTGGACGAGATTTCTTGTTGATCTTCCTGGGCGCGGCATTACAGGCGCTGACGCTGCGAGTATTTCTGGTCCCAGCAAAATTGGCCAGCGGTGGGGTCAGTGGTCTTGCCCAAATCATCAATCACTATACTGGTTGGCCTATTGGGTTGATGGTTTTTCTGGGGAATATGCCCTTATTCTTATTGGGCTGGCGCTATCTTGGAGGACCGCGATTTGCCTCGCGTACAGCCTTCGCTGTGATTGTTTTTTCTTTGATGGTGGATCTTCCGTTTGGCTTTTTGCCTTCCGATGGATTGACGGACGATTTGGTACTTAATGCTTTGTACGGTGGTGTGATCAGTGGGATTGGTTTTGGGTTGGTCTATCGCGGCCGCGGTACCAGTGGGGGCTCAGACATACTTGCTCGAATCCTCAGTCACTGGCGCGGCATCCCTGTTTCGCAGAGTTATCTGTTCACCGATGCCCTGATCATGTTCCTGGCTGGGCTTTCTTTCAGTTGGGAGAATGCGCTTTATGCCCTGGTAATGCTATATATCAGCGGGATTGCGGCAGAAACGATTTCGCAAGGGTCCAATATCGTGCGCACGGCCATGATCGTCACATCCAGACCTGAAGATGTGAAGCAGAAAATACTTAACAACTTGGGGCGAGGGGTCACTGTCATCCCAGGCCGGGGTGGATTTACCGATGAAAATCGTACAATACTTTATTGTGTGGTGACACGCGCTGAGGTGCATCATCTCAAAGCCCTGGTTAGTGAAATTGATGTCCGTGCCTTCATGGTCATTGGGCAAGCGCATGAGGCTCTTGGAGAGGGCTTTCATCCGTTAGAATCATGAAGATAAATCCCGAATTCTTTTTGAAATCTGTGCAACTTTTTCTACTTACCTGCGTAAGTTGGAGTAGATAATAATGATCGCAGGAGCGAAAATTTGAACGACAATGAGGCGAAAATGCTCGCCCAAGCGCGAGCTGGCGACGACGATGCCTTTGAACATATCGTAGAAACATACCAAAAACCGGTTTTCAGCCTGTGTTACCGCATGCTGGGCAATGCGGGTGATGCTGAGGACGCCGCGCAAGAGGCATTTCTGCGGGCATATCGACACTTGAACCGTTATGACCCCAACCGCTCTTTTGCTACCTGGCTTCTATCCATTGCCTCGCACTACTGCATCGATCGCTTGAGAAAGAAAAAATTACCTTCTTTCTCCATTGATAACGAAGCGCATGACTGGTGGCAGCCACCCGACCCCGGCCCAACGCCTGAGGCGGTTTTGGTCATGGATCAGAAACAGGAGCGTGTGCGAGAGCTGCTTGACGTACTGGCTCCCAAAGACCGGGCAGCCGTAGTCTTGCATTATTGGTATGACTATTCTTACGAAGAGATCGCAGAATCGCTGGCAATCAGCGAAAGTGCTGTCAAGAGCCGCCTATATCGGGCTCGTAGAGCACTGGCTGATGGCTGGCAAACACAGGAATCAGAAATGGAATTGATTGAATCCAACCACACGGAAAGGACTCCCTATGAAACACCAGCCTTTTGAAAACTGGCTCCTTTTCGATGAAAGCCTAACCCCTGAGGAGACTCAAAGCCTTGAGCAGCATCTTCAGGAATGTGGCCATTGCTTGAAACTGAAGCAGTCCTTACATGGAGTTGCCAACCTTTTCAAGGAAAGCCCTGAAATTGAGCCAACCCCTGGTTTTACTGATCGTTGGCAACAACGTCTAAATCAAGAGAGTTTAGGCGTATTAGCTGCGCGCCATCGCTGGCAGTCATGGATTACCTTGATCCTTATCGCCAATGGTGTTTCATTATTAGGTGTACTGCTTGGGATGACGTTCTTTAATTCTTTCGATTCACTAACCGAACTTTTATTGGTATGGGTTTATCGCCTCACATCGCTACTAACGGTCATTAACATATTCCAAAATCTCCTCGCTATCATTGTCCGCACAGTTCCGGGATTGTTGTCCCCTAGCGGATGGGCTATCCTGGCTGGCATTGTCAGTGCAGGCAGCCTGATATGGATCTTATCCATGGCTCGTTTGGCGAGGATGCCTGGGAGGGCATAACTCATGAAGTACCTAAAAATATTTACATTTCTTTTCCTAATTACCGCGTTGCTTTTGCCGGGTACTGCTTATGCAGGTGATCTGGCCAGAGATTTAATGGATGACAAAGTCATCTTTGGAGGTACCTACACGCTTCCTGAAGGTGAAACCTTAGACGGAAATCTGGTTGTCTTCGGTGGAGCTGTCACATTGGAATTGAACAGCACTGTCAATGGTGATGTTGTCCTGATGGGCGGTACTGTTGATAGTATGGGGACCGTCAACGGTAGCATGGTCGGCATCGGTGGCGTGTTGCAGCTGGGCGAATCGTCGGTGGTGAATGGCGACATGGTTACCATCGGGGCCGCACTGCAGAGGGCCCCAGGTGCACAAGTCAGTGGCGATGTCATTCAAGGATTGAGCTTTCCGTTTCAATTCAATTTCCCCTCTGAGATGCAGTTCGATGATATGCAGCCCCCGGTGACTGCCTTCAACGTCAGCTCAAACCCAGCTTTAGACGTTGTCTGGTTTGCTTTCCGCATGTTCATTTGGGCGGCACTAGCGATCTTGCTCGTAATCTTTTTCTCAGCGCAAGCTGATCGAGTGGCACGCGCAGCGCTCGAGCAGCCCCTGATCACCGGTGGGGCAGGACTGCTGACCGCGTTCTTAGGCCCGCTTGCTCTAATCGCGCTCACTGTTACCATCATCCTAATCCCAGTGGCGTTTGTAGCCGTAATCCTTTTGGGTATTGCTTGGTTGTTAGGTTGGGTAGCGTTAGGATTGGAAGTAGGCCGTCGCATCGCAAAAATGATGAATCAGGAGTGGGCGCCTGCCATTTCAGCCGGAGTTGGTATGTTGATCCTCTATTTCGTGCTGGTTGGATTTGATCAATTAGTGCCCTGCGTGGGTTGGTTGCCCCGCACCCTGGTTGGAATTTGGGGCTTGGGTGCAGTGATCATGACCTATTTTGGCACGCGGGATTATGTTGCCCCCTCGAGCGTGATCGACGCCCCTCAGGTTGTCGAAGTTATTGATGACGAAGAACCTGAGCTTGTCCCAGAGGTGATTATCGAAGAAGAAGGTGAAACGGACTCTCCCCCAGAGGATACTCTGCCCAAAGATGGACTTGCCTCCGAAGATGATGCTCCTGAAGAAAACTAAATAAAATTTGGAAAATCTGTAATGGGCAATAACACTATGAACACTTATGTCATTCTGAGCGGAGCGAAGCATGCCCTGAGTATGTCGAAGGGAATCCCTGATGCGTTCACTATGTTTGAGCCTGTGCGGGTATAAATTGGCCCAACTATTCAGGGATTCTTCGTCGCTTCAGCCGCTTCGCTTCCTTCGCTCCTCAGAATGACAGGATAAAGTGTTCGACATCATTCTAACCATTACATAAAATTGGAAAATCCCGCATTTCTTATGTTGATCGCGGGATTTTGAAACCTGTGAAACTTCATAGGACTGTCATCTCACGAGATGACAGTCATTTTGTGTTAGGGGGAGACCAAAAAACCTAAACAGAGGCAAATTTGCGCAATATGGTAACTGATCATCACCCGCAGATCGCGGAATTTGAGCGGTTCTACAAAGCGGTCCCAGGCAAACCAGGTGTCAGAGATGAAGAAGAGCAGCGCACCAGCGCTCAGTAACAAAGCTCGGTAATTCTCGATACCGTTGCTAACGAGAGTTAGTAGCGCGAAAATTCCCATCATAGAGATTACTGATATGTAGAGCATCACAGGAATTCTCATCTCTGTTTGACCAGATATTACTAATCCCGCTGCCAACCGCCGGTATATCTGCAAGCCAGTTATCCCTACCATCAAAATGACCAGCAGCACCGCCAGATCAAAAGATGGCAATGTTTGGCTGAGCGCCAAGATGTAGGCGATGTGAGCGAGAAAAAAGGAAACCAATCCTGGCAAAAATAAATTTCTTGGAAGCATCAAGAAAATATCCCCAGCCAGGGAAAAAATCAGCGCAAATAGCAGCCAGTTGATATTGCCATGAATGACAAATCCAGGCCGTAAACGCCATACAAAAGCCATCAACGCTATTATTGTGGCTGGTTTGGCAAAATATTCAAGCCATTTCCATTTGATTATCAAGGCAACCCAATTGAGAACAGCCAACCCCACAGCAATTTGAACAAATAAATATTTCGACATAGTGCCTTTTATAATTTCGATTTTGAATAGAACTAGATTATGTCATCTTGAATGAAGTGATAGACCTTATTGCCTTGGATAGGAGACTCTTCGGTCGCTCGCCTACGGCGTGCCTTCGGCGGCTCTCTCAGAGTGAAAATTGGGAAATTAGTTGATAGTTGTTTGGATGTGAGTGAAACCCAGCTACTACCAACCCTCAACTAACCACTACCTACTGCCTACTTCACACTTCACACTGCATAGCTACTCAATTCCACCTTTTGAAACCAAACTGTTTTAAAGCTTGCTCGTTGTTACGCCAGTTCTTACGAACTTTGACGCGCAAATCCAAATAAACCTTGCGTCCGCTCATAGCTTCGATCTGAGATCGGGCATGGGCGCCAACGCGTTTGATCATTCTGCCACCCTGGCCAACAACGATACCTTTTTGTGACTCGCGCTCAACAAAGAGAGTTGTGCGAATATACGCTCCGTGATCACCGCGTTCGGTATATTCGTCCATGCGCACGGCGATGGCGTGCGGAATTTCATCTCTTAATTGGACCAGGCAAGCCGCCCGGATTAGGTCAGCGGCTATCTCTCTTTCATATAGATTTGTGATCTGATCCACGGGGTAAAAAGGCGGACCTTCAGGTAGATTGGTGATTAATGTTTGCCGCAGCTCGTTGAGTTTTTCTGGCCGAATCGCTGAAATTCTAACTGGGAGAGCTTCGGGTATCAGACCCTCATAAATTTCAGCTCTCTGGTCCAAATCCCCTGCCTCCACACGGTCAATTTTGTTCAGGGCCAGGATCACCTGTGGGCGCTCGTCTAGTTCTTCCAGTAATTTAATCAGGATTCGGTCTTCTTGGTGTGGAGTCTCCTCGGTGAGATCCACCAAAAAAAGGATCAGATCAGTTTCTGTCAACGCATCGGCAGCTTCATCATTCATGAACTGACCCAGCTTGTGACGTGGGTTGTGCAACCCGGGCGTGTCAATAAAAACGATTTGGGCTTCATCCAGACTTAGAATGCCCAGCTGCTGGTGTCGGGTGGTTTGCGGTTTTGGCGAGACTGCGGCAATTTTTTGCCCAATGAGACTGTTGATCAGTGTCGATTTGCCAACATTGGGTCGACCCATAACTGCAACAAAGCCCGATCGAAATACCTGATCTGAGGTTGATGTCATCTAAAAAATCCTTATTTGTAGAGAAATTTGATAGTTTATTATACCTCTGCCAAGAAAAATGATACCAAAATGCAAATTTAGACCCAAAATGTATTGATTTTCTCTTGACTGATGTTTTAATTATCAGTATAATTGTTACTCTTGTTTAGGCCCAAGGTTATGAAATATTGCTTGGCCAAAGAGAAATCCGACTTGGGGACTACGCTGCCCTGGCTAAATAGAACCGGCCAGGGTTTTATTCCGCGTAGTCTGAGCTAGTTTAAGCATTCAACCAGCCAAAGGTTGATTCAGGAGTAGTTGGTATATGTCACAGCTTCCACCCTCAAAATCTTACGCTCGTATTGATGTTCGATTTAATTTGCCAGATCTGATCGAGGTACAACTGGAATCATTCGAACGCCTAAAGAGTGAAAGACTGGCTGACCTTTTCCATGAGATTTCCCCTATTGAGTCCTACAGTGGCGATATGCGCTTGTATTTCCCCAGCCAAACGCCCGAGGCCGAAGAGTGGAAATTATCTTATTGGTTTGAGGAGCCTAAATACAACGTTGACGAATGTGTAGAACGCGACTTGACATACGCTCGCCCGTTGTATGTATCCGTTTTGCTTGCCGGTCCCGCCATTCCAGAACCGATGAAGCAGGATATTTTCCTGGGTGATTTCCCAGAAATGACTGAGAAAGGCACCTTCATTATTAATGGGACTGAACGAGTTGTTGTCACGCAGCTAATCCGTTCTCCGGGTGTCTATTTTGAAGCCGAAACAGATCGCGCCACAGGGCGCCGCATGGCAAACTCAAAAATGATCCCTGATCGCGGTGCCTGGATGGAGTTTGGTACTCGCAAAAGTGATTACCTTACTCTCAAATTCAATCGACGACGTACGATCCCGATTACGATTTTCCTGAGGGCTTTGGCCGCTGTTGACGATGGTTTGGGGAATAATGCTATCGTCGAAGGCACTGATGAGGAAATCCTCAGCCTGTTTGAAGATATCGACAATAATCCAGATCGCATGTACCTTCCTGCCACATTGGCCCAAGAACCGGATTGGGATTTGAGCGATGGCATTACGGTTGCCGAAGCAGCATTATTGGAATTCTTCCGCCGTATGCGACCTGGTGATCCTGCAACATTGGAAAACGCCCGCGAATTCTTAGAGGAACAACTTTTTCAACAACGTCGTTATGATCTAAAAAGAGTGGGTCGATACAAGCTCAATCAAAAACTTGAATTGCATGATTTGGTTCCCATTGAGCATCGCACAATTACAAAGTGGGATGTCATCCGACTAATTCGCCATATGATTGCCATCAATAATGGGATTGATGATCCTGACGATATCGATCACCTTGGCAACCGCCGCACGAAAACTGTGGGTGAGTTGATTCAAAATAAATTGCGCATTGGTTTGCGCCGCATGGAGCGCGTGGTCAAGGAGCGCATGTCAATTCGTGATAAGGATAATTTGTCACCCGTAAGTCTGGTAAATGTCCGTCCAGTTGTGGCTGCATTACGCGAATTCTTTGGTTCCAGCCAGTTATCTCAATTCATGGATCAAACCAACCCGTTAGCAGAACTTCGCCATAAGCGTACGCTTTCTGCGCTTGGTCCCGGCGGTTTGCGACGCGAGCGAGCTGGCTTTGATGTCCGTGATGTGCATCAGTCTCACTATGGGCGTATTTGTCCTATCGAAACACCGGAAGGTCCAAACATTGGTTTGATCGGACGTTTTGCATCCTTCGCTAAAGTCAACGAATATGGCTTTATTGAAACCCCTTACCGCCGTGTTTTGAAGGTTTTGCCCCCGGATAGCCCCTTGATGGTTGGTCGTCAATTACGGGATGATGTTGGCAATCCTAAATCTGGCAAAGTGATTGCTGAAAAGGGCACACGCGTAGACGAAAAACTAGCAAAACAGATTGCCAAGTTGAATGTTGAAGAAATCTTGGTTGAGGCCTTTGTTACTGAAGATTATATTTATCTATCAGCTGATACAGAAGACAAATTTGTTATAGCCCAAGCAAACTCCCCACTCAATGAGTATGGTGAGTTTATTCGTGGACGGGCTTCTTCACGGCATCGCACTTCCTTCATATTCTCCCCCGCTGAGAATATCGACTATATGGATGTTGCTCCGCAGCAAATCGTAGGCATTAGCGCGGCATTGATTCCCTTCTTGGAGCATGATGATGCCAACCGAGCCTTGATGGGTTCGAATATGCAAGCCCAAGCGGTGCCCCTGCTTCGTCCCCAAGTTCCCCTGGTTTCTACAGGCATGGAATACTCTGCCGCAGTTGATTCTGGTCAGGTGGTTATAGCCCAGGATGATGGGGAAGTTGTTTCTGTGACCGGTGGGCGAATTGTTGTGCGCCACAAAGATGGCGAACGGGTTTATCCGATGCGAAAATACCAGCGCTCTAACCAGAGCACTTGTGTTGATCAACGCCCCTCAGTGACCAAAGGTCAAATCGTCAAGAAAGGTGATGTGATTGCAGACTCATCCTCTACTGTGGATGGGAATCTGGCCTTGGGGCAAAATGCCCTGGTTGCATTTCTCTCCTGGGAAGGCGCAAATTACGAGGATGCCATTGTCATATCTGAGCGGCTTGTTCAGGATGATATGTTTACCTCGGTGCATGTAGAGAAATATGAAGTCGAAGCACGCGATACACGCCTGGGTCCTGAGGAAATTACTCGCGATATTCCCAATGTTGGTGAAACTGCCATCAAAGATCTCGATGAAGAAGGCATTGTGCGCATTGGCGCTGAGGTTGGGCCTAACGATATTCTAGTAGGAAAAATCTCTCCTAAAGGCGAGAAAGAGCTTACACCCGAAGAACGATTACTTCGGGCAATCTTCGGTGAAAAATCTCGAGATGTAAAAGACACTTCGCTGAGAATGCCCCACGGGTCGCGTGGAAAAGTTGTAGATGTAAAAGTCTTCTCCCGTGATGATGGTGTTGAACTTTCCTCCGGCGTGGAAACCATGGTGCGCGTGTCTGTTGCTCAGCGCCGCAAGCTCTCTTCCGGCGATAAGCTGGCTGGCCGTCATGGGAATAAGGGTGTTGTTTCTGTGATTGTGCCTGAAGAAGATATGCCCTTCCTTGAAGATGGATCTCCTGTTGATATCATTCTAAATCCCACAGGTGTTCCCGGCCGTATGAATGTCGGTCAGGTATTAGAAGTTCACCTGGGTTGGGCAGCGCGTGGTTTGGGTTTCCGAGCCATTACGCCGGTATTTGATGGCGCAAGAGAAACTGAGATCGAAGCCGAATTGGCTCGTGCCTGGATGATCGATCGTGCCTGGAAGGAAGTTGCCGAGCGAGCCTGGGAATGGCTCAATGAGGAAGGATATGATCCCATCGGTATCGAAGATGATAATTATGTCCGCCGCATATTTATGGAAGCCTGGCTGGGTGATCTTGGATACGATGTCTATAGGCTGATCTCTGATGTCAGCTATGCACGCCGCGCTGTTCTGCGGGAATGGTTGAAAGAGAATGGCTTCGATCCTGACGAAATCTTGGCGTTTGATGATATGAATATTCATGCCGATGATCGTGATGCCCAAGATGAACGTACGGTTTATGCTTGTCTGAGATTGTGGTTCAAAGATATGGATGTCAAAATTGGAAACCTGGGAGACGATAAACTACGAGCCAAAGCTGAAGAAGTTGTTCTCAAAACAAATATTCCTTCACCGATTTTAGGCAAACAGGTTTTACGTGATGGTAAAACAGGTGATAAGTTCGACCGACCTGTTACCGTAGGTGTTATGTCTATACTGAAGCTGCATCACCTGGTTGAAGACAAAGTCCATGCCCGTTCCACAGGACCTTACAGCTTGGTTTCCCAACAGCCGCTTGGAGGTAAAGCTCAATTTGGTGGTCAGAGATTTGGTGAGATGGAAGTTTGGGCACTTGAAGCATATGGCGCTGCCTATACTCTTCAGGAAATGCTGACCATTAAGTCAGATGACGTGGTTGGGCGCGTGAAGGCTTATGAGGCTATCGTAAAGGGTGAATCCATGGATGACCCTAGCATCCCAGCATCTTTCCAGGTTTTAGTGAAGGAACTCCAAAGTTTAGGCCTACAAGTCGAGGCCGTAACAGAAGGCGGAAAAGTTATCCGCTTTGGTAAAGAAGATACTCGTAAGAAGCGCCCCAAGATGAGTACTGGCTTGCTTGGATTAGGTAAAAACTATTGACGCTGAATTTTCAGCGTGGTACAATCACTGGTCGTTGTCCCAAAATAAGGGATGGGCAGGCTATACCCCCTGCCCGATTAACAGACTAAACGGAAATGAACGCGAGGCCATCAATGCACGAGCGATGGCCTCCGTTGTTGAAATGAAGTAATTATCGAAGATTTATTTGGAGGCGAAAGTGCCCACGATTAATCAACTGGTTCGCAAAGGTCGTAAAGACAAAACCGCCAAGAGCAAAGCCCCTGCTCTTCAATATACCTTTAATTCATACAAACAGCGCCGAATTCGGCAGCCAAAGGGCGCCCCTCAGAAACGAGGTGTGTGCACCATCGTTCGTACGATGACTCCTAAAAAGCCCAATTCCGCATTGCGCAAGATCGCCCGTGTGCGTCTTACCAATATGATTGAGGTCACTGCCTATATCCCAGGTGAGGGCCATAATCTCCAGGAGCACTCGATTGTTTTGGTCCGTGGCGGTCGTGTTAAGGATTTGCCTGGTGTGCGTTACCACATCGTCCGAGGCACCCTCGACTCCACAGGTGTTGATGATCGAAAGCAGGGCCGTTCAAAGTACGGCACGAAGAAACGCTAGAATCTAAATAAGAAATCGCCGGAAAAGGTACACACCGGCGGTTCTTTTTGGTGATTGATTACGAAACGGAGAAATTGAATGCGACGAAATAGAGCGCCAAGACGCGAAATTGCACCCGATGTTCGCTATAACAGTGTCCAAGT
The DNA here is from genome assembly GCA_964419495.1 of uncultured Anaerolineales bacterium. Lineage (GTDB taxonomy): Bacteria > Chloroflexota > Anaerolineae > Anaerolineales > UBA11858 > NIOZ-UU35. The sequence continues at coordinate 21,158 of CAYQQX010000028.1, read as the reverse complement.
GCAATCCTTTATCAATCGCGTGATGAAAAGTGGCAAAAAGAGCGTGGCTACTCGAGTGGTCTATGATGCTTTGGATATTATTCAAGAGCGCAGTGGCCAGGATGCCTTAGAGATGTTTGAAAAGGCCATTGAGAATGCCTCGCCGGTTATGGAAGTTAAACCACGCCGTATTGGTGGTGCAACATACCAGGTTCCTATGGAAGTGCCTCCGCATCGCCAATTCGCATTAGCAACCCGTTGGCTTTTGGGTGCTACTCGCGGCCGTTCTGGGAAATCTTTCCCTGAGCTTTTGGCTGATGAGTTGCTCGATGCGGCTAACAACACCGGTTCTGCAGTTCGCAAGCGTGAAGAATCCCATCGTATGGCTAAGGCCAACCGGGCATTTTCACACTTCCGTGTTTAGGTTTATAGAGTAAACAGAAATGTCCCGTCAGTACCCTTTGGAGCAGTATCGAAATATTGGCGTCATCGCCCATATCGATGCCGGTAAAACTACCACGACCGAGCGTATCCTGTATTACACAGGCAAAACGCATCGTCTTGGTTCCGTCGATGATGGTACTACCGTCACCGACTGGATGGACCAGGAGCGAGAGCGTGGTATTACTATTGTATCTGCGGCTGTGTCTGCCGAATGGAAGGAGCATCTGATCAATATTATTGATACTCCTGGTCATATCGATTTCACGGCTGAAGTGCAACGCTCCTTGCGTGTACTCGACGGTGGCGTGGTCGTATTCGACGCTGTACAAGGCGTTGAACCACAAAGTGAAACTGTTTGGCGTCAAGCGGATCTTTATGGTGTGCCGCGCATCTGTTTTGTTAACAAAATGGATCGAGTCGGTGCATCATTTGAACGAACGATCCAAATGATCAAAGAGCGGCTAGGGGCTAATCCGGTCGCTGTGCAGTTGCCCATTGGGGAAGAAGCAGAATTCAAAGGCGTAGTTGATTTACTTACAGAGCAATCCATAATATGGAAAGATGATCAAGGGAAAGAGCCGGTTGTTGGCGATATTCCAGTAGATCTTCAGACTCAAGTTGAAGCGATGCGTGATCGCATGATCGAGCAGATCGCTGAGACCGATGATGATCTTACGCTGAAGTATCTAGAAGGGGAAACGATTACTGTTGATGAATTGAAAGTTGCATTGCGGCGGGCCGTTATTTCTGGACAGTTGGCTCCTGTATTTTGTGGAACTTCTTTGCGCAACAAAGGTGTTCAACCAATCTTGGATGCCGTTGTGGATTACTTGCCCTCGCCTTTGGATATCCCCGCAGTCCGCGGTAACCGCCCAGGTAGTGATGAAGAACTCGAACGACCAGCCGAAGATACGGCTCCAATGAGTGCCTTGGTCTTCAAAATCGTCACTGATCCCTATGTTGGGCGTTTGGCGTATCTTCGCATTTACTCTGGTCGCATGAAGAAAGGCGCTTCGACGTATAACTCTGTCAAACAGAAGAAAGAACGAGTTGGTAGGCTGATCCGTATGTATGCAGATCGCCGCGAAGATATTGACGATGCTTCTGCTGGAGACATAGTCGCAGTATTGGGGCCGAAATTCTCCTTCACAGGCGACACATTGTGTGATGCGGCCAGTCAAGTGATTTTAGAAAACATCACCTTCCCAGAACCGGTGATTTCTGTGGCCATTGAACCGAAAACGCTGGCCGACCAGGACAAAATGTCCGAGGCTTTGCATAAACTATCAGAGGAAGATCCGACTTTCCAGGTTCGAGTTGATAATGAAACCGGGCAGACCCTAATCTCTGGAATGGGCGAGTTACATCTTGAAGTTTTGGTTGATCGTCTGCTGCGTGAGTTCAGCGTGCAAGCTCGAGTGGGCAATCCCCGTGTTGCTTACCGCGAGTCCATTACGGGGGCCGTAGAAAAAATAGAATACCGCCACTCCAAGCAAACGGGCGGTCGCGGACAATTCGCTCACGTGGTGTTGGCAATCGAGCCCAATGATCCCGGAGCTGGCATTTCCTTTGAAAATGAGATCAAAGGTGGTGCAATCCCCAAGGAATTCATCCCCGCGGTCGAAAAGGGTGTCCGCGAAACAGCAGAATCAGGCGTTCTTGCAGGCTATCCTGTGACTGACGTAAGCATCCGTTTGTTTGATGGCTCATTTCACGAAGTTGATTCGAATGAGATTTCCTTCAAGCTGGCAGGCTCAATGGCCTTCCGCGATGCTGTTCAACGAGCAAAGCCAGTCTTGCAAGAACCTATTATGAAAGTAGAAGTTGTCACTCCAGATGATTATCTGGGTGAAGTTATCGGACAGATGAATTCTCGGCGTGGTGAAGTGCTTGGCATGGACGTGCGACCAGGAAATACGCAAGCTGTCCAAGCAATGGTACCTTTAGCCGAGATGTTTGGCTACGCAACTCGTTTGCGTTCGGCAACTAAAGGGCGCGGTGTGTTTACTATGGAATTTGATCATTACGCCCAGGTTGCAGATAGTTTGGCCAATCGGATTATTCGAGGCGAGCTTTAGTAATTTTTTGAATTTATTCATTGAGAATTGTAGTAGGAGAGTAAGATGGCAAAGGAAACATTTGTAAGAGATAAACCGCACTTGAATGTTGGTACCATGGGGCACATTGACCATGGCAAGACGACGTTAACTGCGGCGATCACGAAGTACTGTGCATTGGCAGGGCAGGCTGAATTTCGTGCCTTTGACACGATCGACAATGCCCCCGAAGAGCGCGAACGTGGTATCACGATCAATATTGCGCACGTGGAATACGAGACGGAGAATCGTCACTACGCCCACGTGGACATGCCTGGACACCGTGACTACATCAAGAACATGATCACGGGTGCAGCGCAGGTTGATGGAGCGATCTTGGTAGTGGCAGCTCCCGATGGAGCGATGCCGCAGACGAGAGAGCACGTGTTGTTGGCTCGCCAGGTGGAAGTGCCCAGCATCGTTGTGTACCTGAACAAGGTCGACATGATGGACGATCCTGAGCTGTTGGAACTGGTGGAGCTGGAACTGCGCGAGTTGCTGGACGAGTACGGCTTCCCTGGGGATGAGATTCCCATTGTGAAGGGCAGTGCCTTAGCGGCCTTGGAGAGCGACAGCATGGATGCGAATGCTGAAGAGTATGAGAGCATCAAAGAACTCTTGCGAGTGGTGGATGAGTACATCCCCGAGCCTGAGCGCGAGCTGGACAAGCCGTTCATGATGCCGGTTGAGGATGTGTTCTCGATCAAGGGTCGCGGCACAGTTGTGACCGGTCGTATCGAGCGCGGTGTGGTGAAGGTTGGCGAGGCTGCGGATATCGTTGGATTGCAGGATGAGATCGGCGCCACGACCATCACCGGTGTGGAGATGTTCCACAAGCTGTTGGATCAGGGTCAGGCAGGAGACAACGTTGGGTTGCTGCTGCGAGGCGTTGACCGAGACGACGTAGAGCGAGGCATGGTGATTGCCAAGAAAGGCAGCATCGAGCCGCACACAAAGTTCAATGCACAGGTATATGTGTTGAAAGCTGATGAAGGTGGACGACACAAGCCGTTCTTCCCTGGGTATCGACCGCAGTTCTACATCAAGACGATTGATGTGACGGGTGCGATCGAGCTGCCTGAGGGCGTAGAGATGGTCATGCCTGGAGACGATGTGAACATGGTAGTTGAATTGATAGTGCCGGTAGCTTTGGAGCAGGGACAGAACTTCGCCATCCGCGAAGGCGGCCTGACCGTTGGTGCTGGTGTTGTCACCAAAATACTTGAGTAGAAAATATGGCTGACCAAAAGATACGAATACGCCTAAAAGCATACGATCATCGCGTTTTGGATCAATCTGCAAAACGCATCGTGGATACAGCTGAGCGAACTGGTGCCCGAGTTGTAGGCCCAGTACCTTTGCCAACTAAGATTGAGCGCTTTGCTGTTCGTCGATCGACTTTCATTGACAAAGATTCACACGAACACTTTGAGATTCGCACTCATAATCGACTTATCGACGTGTTGGAACCAGACTCAAAGACTATCGATATGCTGATGCGGTTAAATTTGCCCGCAGGCGTTGATATCGAGATCAAAATCTAGTTTGATAGTTGGATAGTTTGAAAAGTTAGCTAGTTGGTTAGTACACAACCAACTAGCCAACGTCAAAACTAACTAACCAATAAAATTTGAATAGCGCAAGAGCAATTTTGTGAGCAGCTGACAAAAAATCGAGTTGCAGCAAAATGGCTAACTGTGTTATTCGGGGATGATGAAGCTGAGCCCAAGCTTACAGTCCCTATTAAATCTAAATTGTAGGAGAAAACCGAAATGTTGAAAGGGCTAATTGGAAAGAAAATTGGTATGACCCAGATTTTCGACGATGCTGGTGAGGCTATCCCCATCACATTAATCGAAGCTGGGCCTTGCTATGTAACCCAAGTGCGCGACGTGGAGCGAGATGGCTACGCAGCTGTGCAGTTGGGCTTTGGCGAATCTAAACCTCGCCGTTTGACCGGTGGAGAGTTGGGTCACCTGAAGCGCAATGACTTGCCACCTCTTCGGCATTTGCGAGAATTTCAAGTCAAAGATGTCGAGGTCGGTGAAGGGGACAAGGTCACCGTGGAAGCATTTGTTATAGGTGACTACGTCGATGTCGTTGGCCGCAGCAAGGGACGCGGCTTTGCGGGTGCTGTGAAACGATACGGATTCAGTGGTGGACCTAAAACTCACGGTCAGTCGGATCGTCAGCGTGCTGTCGGTTCCATTGGTGCTACATCGGGTACCGGGCGTGTTTTTCCTGGCAAACGAATGCCGGGCCATATGGGAAATCACCGTGTGACCTCGCAGAACCTGAAAGTTGTCTTGGTGGACACCGAGCGAAATCTCATCGGCGTTCGTGGCTCAGTGCCTGGCCCCAAAGATGGCCTGGTAATGATCAAAGAAGCGCGAAAGCAGTAGAGGTTGGAGCGAGACAATCATGGAAGTTAAAGTTGTAAACATGAATGGTAAAAAAGTCGATGCGGTGGAATTGCCCGCGGAAATTTTTGAGACCACAGTAAATGTTGATTTGATGCACCAGGCCTATGTTCGTCAAATGGCGAACGCACGCTTGGGGACGCATAAAACCAAATCCCGAGGTGAGGTATCCGGCGGCGGAAAGAGACCTTGGCGCCAAAAAGGTACCGGGCGAGCACGCCATGGAACCACTCGATCTCCAATTTGGGTTGGTGGTGGTAAAGCTCACACCCCCCGACCGCGCAGCTACGAAAGCAAGATGCCTCGCAAAATGCGGCAGGCTGCCTTGCGTTCTGCTCTATCGGCTAAGGCAGCCGAGCAAGAAATCGTTGTGGTAGACGAGTTGAAACTGAAAGAGCCCAAGACCAAATTGATGGCTAAGTCTCTGGATAAACTCGCTGGCGATGGCACCGCATTGATTGTGATACCTGAGAAAAACGATACTAATGAAACCATCGTTTTATCGGCTCGCAATTTACCCAATGCAAAAACTTTGCAAGTCAATTACCTCAACATTCGGGATTTATTGAGCTACGACAAACTCATCCTACCTATTCAGGCTTTGGATGCAATTTCGGAGCACTTGGGATAAGTGAGAGATTGCTATGGCTACAAATATCTATAACATCCTGAAACGCCCCTTGTGGACGGAAAAAACAAGCCACCAATATGCGAAGCTACATCAGTATGCCTTCGAGGTGGATAAAGCTGCGACGAAGTCGATGATCAAAGATGCCGTTGAAACACTGTTTGACGTGAGAGTAATGAAGGTCAATACGTTGATCTTGCCTGCCAAGCGCAGTCGTCGTGCTCTCAGCCGTCGTCTTTTGGTGCGCAAGAGTGCATACAAAAAGGCGTTGGTTACCTTGCATCCTGACGATACCATCGATGCCTTCGAAGGAGTACGGTAATAATGGCTGTCAAGAAGTATAAACCGACTACCCCAGGTATGCGTGGTAGAACGGGTTACACATTCGAAGAGATCACGAAGAAGAAGCCCGAGCGTTCTTTGGTAGTGAAACGTCAAAAACGCGGTGGACGCAATGTCTATGGACGAATTACGGTTCGTCATCGCGGTGGCGGTCACAAGCGCAAGATTCGCATCGTTGATTTTAAACGCAACAAGCGCGGTATTCCCGCTCGTGTAGCTGCGATTGAATATGATCCCAACCGCACAGCTCGTTTGGCCTTGCTGAACTATGCTGATGGTGAGAAGCGCTATATTATTGCTCCAGTCGGTCTGCAGGTGGGTGATACCATACATGCAGGTCCGGATATCGATGTCCGACCTGGCAATAGTATGCCGATCAGCCATATTCCTACGGGAACGATGATTCATAACATCGAGTTGCAGCCTGGACGTGGTGGTCAGATGGTCCGTTCGGCTGGAACAGCTGCGCAGTTACTGGCCAAAGAAGGTAGCTATGCTCACGTCCGTTTGCCTTCCGGAGAGATTCGTCTGGTTCATCGCGACTGTTATGCCACAATTGGCCAGGTTGGCAATTTGGATCATGGCAGTATCAAGCTAGGTAAAGCTGGACGCAAGCGCCATTTGGGTATACGTCCCACCGTTCGTGGTTCGGCAATGAACCCCAACGATCACCCCCATGGTGGTGGTGAGGGTCGTTCTCCCATTGGTATGCCCAGTCCCAAGAGCCCTTGGGGCAAGAAGACACTGGGCAAGAAAACACGTCGCAATAAACAGACAGATAAGTACATTATCCGTCGTCGGCGAAGTGGTAGAAAGCGGCGCTAAATAGTCAGATGGTCATTAGTCGGTTAGTCTGATCGTCAGCTAGATTACCAGACTATTAGACGAAAGACTACCAGACTAGGAGACTAAAGTTATGTCACGATCACTTAAAAAAGGGCCGTTCATTAGCCCGAAACTGTTGAAAAAAGTTGAAGCCATGAATGAAAGTGGCGACAAAAAAGTTATTCGTACCTGGAGCAGAGCCAGCGTGATCTTCCCCCAAATGGTGGGACACACAATTGCTGTGCATGATGGCCGCCGCCACATTCCCATCTATATCACAGAAAATATGGTTGGTCACCGCCTGGGCGAGTTCGCTCATACCCGCACGTATCGTGGGCATGTTGTTGAGAGGAAGCGGAAAGGATATGAGTCATGACACAAGACATTCGTGCTCAACTCAGTAATGTTGATATCTCTCCGCAGAAAGTGCGTTTGGTAGTTGATTTGGTGCGTGGAAAAGACGTAATTGAAGCCATGAATATATTGAAATTCATGCCGAACAAAGCAGCCAAACCTGTTTCGAAGTTAATCGCTTCTGCCATGTCTAATGGTGAAGAGAACTTTGGTATCAGTCGCAATGATCTTTATGTCTATCGCATCTTCGCAGATCAAGGCCCAACTCGCAAGTGGCGCAAGTTTGGTGCCCGTGGCCGTTTCAAGCCATGGCTGCGTCGCTCAGCGCATGTTTCCGTTGTTCTTCGTGAGCGAGAAGAAAATTAAAGTGGACACCAGGAGATATTATGGGTCGCAAAGTTAATCCAATAGGTTTTCGTTTAGGAATCAACCGTGATTGGGATGCGCGTTGGTACGCCGAGGGTGAAAACTACGTCGATCAGCTTCATCAGGATTTCGCAATCCGCGAGATGATCTTCGGAGCGAATGACCGTGCAGGTGTATCGCAAGTAGAAATCGAACGCTATCCTGGCAAGGTTAGAGTAGTTGTTCATACGGCTAAACCTGGTGTTTTCATCGGGCGCAAAGGTGTCAATGTTAAGCAAACCCGCGCGGACCTGGAAGCCTTGGTTGGTATGAAGATCGACCTGGACATCAAAGAGGTCGAAAATCCTGATCTGGACGCATATCTGGTTGCAGTGAATATTGCAGGCCAGTTAGAGCGCCGTATCAGTTTTTCCCGAGCCATGAAACGTGCTATGGGGCAAGCAATGCGCCAGGGCGCTGAGGGCATCCGAGTGCAAGTTGCTGGACGTTTGGGTGGGGCAGAAATGGCCCGAACCATTCATATGCGTGAAGGACGAGTACCGCGCCAAACGTTACGTGCCAATATCGACTACGCTGTAGCCGAAGCTGGTACCACCTATGGTCGAATTGGTGTCAAGGTATGGATCTACAAGGGAGAAATTTTCCCTGAAACTGAAGAATTGCCTGATACCACAGAAGGCGTTTATATTAGTGAGTAATCTGCTTGATGCAAGATTAGCTCAGATATTGAGAGAGTGATCAACTATGTTGATGCCAAAGCGTGTAAAGTATCGTAAACAGATGCGCGGTCGTATGAAGGGAAAGGCCCAACGCGGCGCGGATATTCATTTTGGTGATTATGGCCTACAAGCCATGGAACCTGGGTGGGTTTCTGCTCGTCAAATTGAGTCTGCCCGACGTGCGATGGTGCGTGCAATGCGCCGCCGCGGCAAAGTCTGGATCCGCATTTTCCCTGATAAACCCATTACCAAGCGTGCTGCCGAAAGTCGCATGGGTAAGGGTAAGGGTGCAGTGGAATACTGGGCTGCAGTCGTAAAACCCGGCCGAGTTATGTTCGAGATCGGTGGTGGCATACCGGAAGATGTGGCTAAGCATGCCCTGAAATTAGCCTCATATAAACTATCTGTGAAATCAAGAATCATCGCCGGTGATTCGGTAGCAGGAGAGTAAGATGAAAGCAGCAGAAATCCGAGAACTATCTACCGAAGATATCCAGGCTCAGATGGATGAAGCTCGTGAGGAAATCATGAATCTTCGTTTCCAGCAAGCCTCGGGTGAGTTGGTGGATTTCACAAGATTGCGAATTGTCCGCCGCTTGATTGCCCGCTATAAGACGATCCTGAACGAGCGGGAGAGCGAAGAAGCAATGGAAGGTGAAGCATGAACAATCGCCGCCGATTAATTGGAGTCGTCGTTAGCGACAAAATGCAGAAGACGGTTGTTGTCGAAGTTACCAGAACTTATCGTCATCGTCTTTATGGAAAAGTTGTTTCCGACAGCAATCGTTTCATGGCCCATGATGAAAAGGGCTGCAAGATTGGTGATCAGGTTCGCATTGTGGAGAGTCGCCCCATCTCACGTCGTAAGCGTTGGGTTGTGGAAGAAATTCTCCAGAGTGATGAAACTGCCGTAGAGATAGAAGATGCAGAGGCATAAGAAATGATCCAGCAAGAATCTCGTCTGAAAATTGCGGATAACACTGGCGGACGCGAGTTGCTCGTGATCAAGGTGTTGGGTGGCTCGAGGCGCCGATATGCTGGCGTTGGTGATGTGGTCGTTGGCACCATCAAATCAGCCACCCCTCATGGCTCTGTCAAGAAGAGTGATGTGGTGCGTGCGGTGATCGTTCGCACCAAGAAGGGCTGGCGCCGTGGCGATGGCTCCCATATCCGATTTGACGACAATGCTGCCGTCATCTTGGATGGTGAGAGTGCCAATCCTAAAGGGACGCGCATTTTTGGCCCAGTCGCTCGTGAACTCCGCGAAAAAGGTTATATGAAAATTGTCTCGTTGGCGCCAGAATCACTATAGCGTCAAGGAACAGTAGGAGCGAAAAACGTGAAAGTAAAAATTCGAAAAGGCGATACTGTTGAAATAATCAGTGGCCGCTCCGAAGAAAAGGGCAAACGCGGCGAAGTTATCAAGGTTTATCCTGATAGAGGTCGCGTTGCAATACAGGGTATCAATATTCGTAAGAAGCATCAGGGTCAATATCAGACCCAAGGGCGTAGTGTATCCCCCGGGATCATCGAGTTTGAAGGCCCCATGCATATTTCGAATGTGATGTTAGTATGCCCTTCTTGTAAAGAGCCCACACGCGTTGGCATCCAACGCGATGAGGAAGGATCTCATCGTATGTGCAAACGCTGTGAAGAGCTGATTGACTGAGGTCGGTGAGAGTGAAACGATGAGTATGAAAGAACGTTACGCAGAAATCGTCCCGGCCCTAAGGAAGTCATTGGATTTGGGAAATATCATGCAAGTGCCGCGAGTTGAAAAAGTGGTCGTCAACATTGGTGTCGGCGAGGCTATTGACAATGCCAAAGCCCTTGAAGCCGCCTTAGGCGACGTGACCATGATCACGGGCCAGAAACCTGTTATCACCAGGGCTCGCAAAAGCATTGCTGCCTTCAAATTGCGTGAAGGTAACCCCATTGGCACCAAAGTGACCTTGCGAGGCGAACGAATGTGGTCTTTCTTAGACCGGTTAATGAACGTTGCCCTGCCGCGAGTTCGTGACTTCCGTGGAATTTCACCCAATTCCTTTGATGGTCGTGGAAATTACACATTGGGATTGCGAGAACAACTCGTTTTCCCCGAAATTGAGTATGACAAGATCGATAAGATTCGAGGCCTGGAAATTAGCATTGTGACATCAGCGAAAACTGATGAAGAAGGCCGCGAGTTGTTGCGAATGCTTGGTATGCCGTTTAGGAAGGAAGGATAGACGATGGCTAAAACATCCATAGTTGTTCGTGAAAGCCGACGTAAGTATAAAACTCGCGTACGGAATCGATGTAAACAATGTGGTCGCCCACGTGGCTATATGCGCCGCTTTGGTTTGTGCCGAATTTGTTTCCGAGAATTAGCGCTGGATGGAAAAATCCCTGGCGTTAGAAAGTCTTCCTGGTAATCCGGGCGGAGGGTTTACGTATGAGTGTTAGTGATCCTATTGCCGATATGCTGACTCGTATCCGAAATGCTGTCATGGCAGGTCAACCGATGACCGCCATGCCAAGCTCGAAGATCAAAGTAGATATCGCCAAGATCTTAAAAACTGAAGGTTTTGTAAAAGACTTTGAAGTAGTGGACGGTGATCGTCCTGGACAGAAAGTGCTTCGTGTTGGCCTGAAATACATTGGCGAACGACGTGAGCGCCGCCCAGTGCTGACAGGCCTGGAGCGAATAAGCAAGCCTGGCCGCCGGGTTTACACCGGTAAAAAGGACATCCCTTGGGTTTTGTCCGGCATGGGTGTTGCCATCCTGTCCACTTCTAAAGGCGTAATGACCGGCCGCGAAGCCCGCAAGATGGGCGTTGGCGGAGAGGTCGTTTGTAAGGTTTGGTAGTTGGAGGTTTACTGTGTCACGAATTGGTCGTTTGCCAGTGGAAGTGCCGCAGGGTGTTGATGTAAATGTTAAAGGGACGCATGTTCGTGTCAAAGGACCCAAGGGTCAGCTTGAACATACATTCCCTGCTTCCATGAAGATCACCCTCGATAAAGGTGTGATCACCGTGGAGCGCCCTTCTGATGAAGGGACACATCGCGCAATGCATGGTATGACCAGAGCAATCATAAATAATATGGTAATCGGCGTGACCGATGGCTTCGAGAAAATCTTGGAGATCAATGGTGTCGGTTACCGAGGTGAATTACAGGGCAAAAACCTGATTCTCAGTGTTGGATATTCTCATCCCGTTGAGGTTGTTCCCCCTGAAGGAATCTCCTTCGAGGTGGAGGACCGCAACCGGGTGATCCACATCAAAGGCTATGATAAAGCTTTGGTTGGTCAGGTTGCTGCCGATATTCGGAAAATTCGTCCGCCTGAGCCTTACAAAGGCAAGGGAATTAAGTATCAAGACGAGCGGATCCGCCGCAAGGCTGGTAAAGCTGGTAAGGTGATGTAATTATGGCGAAAAAGAAATCTCGCGCCGCTGCTCGAGCTCGACGTCATCGCCGTGTTCGCAAAAAGATTGCCGGAACCCAAGAAAGACCGCGCTTAAATGTCTTTCGAAGTTTGAGCGATATTTATGCTCAGGTTATCGACGATGAAGCAGGCCGCACTTTGGCTTCTGCATCAAGCATCGATACAGAGCTTCGCTCAAAAATGAAGGGTTTGTCGAAATCCGAACAGGCTGAACTGGTCGGCAAGAAAATCGCTGAACGAGCAAAAGCAGTTGGTATAGAACAAGTTATCTTTGATCGTGGAGGCTATCGTTATATTGGGCGCGTGCGTGCCCTGGCCGATGGCGCTCGCGAGGGCGGCTTGGAATTCTAAGCGCTCTAGGAGAAAGATATGTCGAATTATCAAGCTGAAAAAGAATTTGATGAGCGCGTAATTGAAATTAGACGAGTTGCCACAGTTGTCAAAGGTGGTCGTCGCTTTTCATTCCGCGTTACAACAGTGATGGGTGATAACGCGGGACGCGTGGGCATTGGAACCGGTAAAGCGAATTCTGTTCCCGATGCGATCCGCAAAGCGCTAAAACAAGCTCGACAGAATATGCATCGTGTGGCAATGTTCAACACGACCATCCCTTATGCCGTTGAAGGCAAAGTCGGTGGCGCCCGTGTGTTGCTTAAGCCTGCTTCCCCTGGTACAGGTGTGATCGCAGCCGGTGGTGTTCGTGCTGTTTTAGAAGCCGCAGGAATCTCAAATATTCTGACCAAATCCTTGGGCAGCGATAACACGTTGAACGTTGTTTATGCTGCCATGGACGCGCTGGATCAGTTGAAGACACCCCAACAGGTGGCTGAAGAGCGTGGTGTTCCCGTTGAACGCGTGTTACCGTTCTGGGATCGAGGATAGAGATATGGCGAAAAAGAAAGCAAAAACGCTGCGCATAACCCTGGTCAAAAGCCCAATTGGTTATTCTCAGCGACAAAAAGGTACAGTTCGCGCCTTAGGGCTTCGCCGCCTCCATCACACTGTGGAGCAGCAGGATAATCCTGTAATCCGCGGTATGATCGAGAAAGTCAGCCATCTGGTGAGCGTTGAAGAGTAGGTTGAACGATGAAATTACATGAATTAAAGCCAAATGAAGGCGCTAAAAAGAGACGCAAGCGAGTTGGGCGTGGTATTTCAGCTGGTCAAGGTAAGACCGCTGGCCGCGGTACCAAGGGACAGAAAGCCCGTGCTGGTGGAGGCACCTCTCTGATGCATCAGGGCGGCAACCTGCCATTTTTTCGCCGATTGCCCTTCAAGCGTGGTTTTACACCGCCTTTCCGAGTTATCTATAACGAAGTCAACGTTTACCAATTGAGTGGCTTCCGGAAGGGTAGCAAAGTTACCCCTGAATCTTTGGCCGAAGCGCGTTTGTTGAAAGACGAAAGCAATCCGGTTGTAATTTTGGGTGAAGGTGAACTCGAGAAAGCGCTCAAAGTAAGTGCACACCGTGTTTCCAAGGGTGCGCGCGAAAAAATTGAAGCTGCTGGCGGCAGTGTAGAAATCATTGAATTGTAGGCGAATAAGGAGCCTTATATGAAGCGGTCTGCTTGGCGCTATCTATGGACAGCCCGAGATATTCGACGAAAACTCTTGATCACGCTGGGTATTATGGTGATCTACCGTTTTGCTGCACAGGTACCTGTCCCTGGTGTTAACCGTGCTGCGCTTTCAGCCATCCTATCGGGTGGTGGTGCAGCTGGAACCCTGGTGGGTATTCTTGACTTGCTGTCAGGTGGTACGGTAGCTAACTTCTCAGTGATGGCAATGGGTGTCTATCCTTATATTACGGCTCAGATTATCTTGCAGTTATTGGTGCCGGTGATCCCTGCTTTGCAGCGCCGTATGGAAGAAGACCCCCGCGAAGGCCAGAAATGGATGGAAAAGTGGACGTACGTACTAGCCGTTCCTATGGCAGCATTGCAGGCGGTTTCCCAAATCCGTATCTTCAGCAGCTTTGCTGGTGGCGTACCGATCATTGATAATTACGGATTTAGCGGAAGTGACTTGCTACCTTCACTGGCGATTATCTTCAGCATGACAGCTGGAACAATGTTCGCCATTTGGCTTGGAGAGCTGATCTCCGAATATGGTATCCGCAATCAAGGTCTTTCTTTGTTGATTTTTGCTGGAATCGTTTCACGTATTCCGCAAAATTTTGGTCAACTATTGAACCCTGATGCTTACACTGATCCTGATGTGCGCTGGTTCGTATTTGGAACCATGATTTTGATAACAATACTGATTATCGCCGTGATCGTATATGTCCAGCAAGGCCAACGCAACGTCCCAGTGATGTACCCTGGGCGGCGAGTTGGTCGGCGTATGTCAATGCCCGTAAAAGGCACCTTGCCTTTGCGTGTAAATATGGCTGGTATGATCCCGCTGATTTTCGCCCAATCCTTGCTGACCTTCCCGGCGATTATCGCCAGTTTCTTCGTGGAATCAGAAACAGCCTTGGTTGCCAATCTGGCTTTGGGTACGCAGAACATCTTTGGTGGTAACAGCCCCTGGTATTGGCTGATCTACTTCCTCTTTGTAGTAGGTTTTGCTTTCTTCTATACCGATGTTTTGTTTGCTCAGCAGAATTATGGTGAGAATCTCAAGCGCTCCGGCGCACAGATTCCCGGTGTGAGCAAAGGCGAACCCACGCAGCGTTATCTGACGCGTGTTCTGCGGCGTATCACCTTCCCTGGTGCTTTCTTCCTGGGTATGGTGGCGATTATGCCTTTCTTGGTCGGGTTGGTACTGCCTTTGGGGCAGAACACTGGCGTTCTGTTGGTATCATCATCAGGTTTGCTAATCGTGGTTGGTGTTGTGCGTGATACTTTCTTCAATATCAATGCAGAACTCAAACTGCATGGTTATGATGAGGAACTGTTAGTTCGGTAGAGAGATCAAGATGGCTAAGCAAATTGTTATGCTTGGTCCTCCCGGCGCAGGGAAGGGCACTCAGGCAAAGGTCTTGTCAGAGAAGTTGGGCATCCCGCATGTTTCATCGGGTGATATATTCCGAGAAAATATGCGCGAGCAGAATGAGCTTGGTGTAAATGCTGCTCAGTATATCAACCGCGGCGAATTGGTTCCGGACGATGTCACTATTGCCATGATCCGAGAGCGAATTTCCCGACCCGACTGTGACCAAGGCGTTGTTCTGGATGGATTTCCCCGTACTGCGCCCCAGGCTGAAGCCCTTGACGAGATGCTTAGTGATCTCAACAAGGGGCAGGTGAACGTTGTGCCTTACATAGACGTTCCCAGCGAAGTGCTCATAGACCGTTTGACTGGACGCCGCACTTGCCGCGCTGAAGGACACATATTCCATATCATGTTCAATCCTCCTAAAGAGGAGGAAAAATGTGATCTGGATGGTTCAGAACTTTATCAACGTGAAGACGATACTGTGGAAACTGTATCTAACCGCATAAGCGTTTATAAAAAACAAACCCAACCGCTGATCGATTATTATCAGCAGCGTGGTGTATTGTTGGAGATTAATGGTAATCAGGCGATAGAGGCTGTTTTAGATGAGATCATGACAGCCCTTTCAGGTGTATAGGAAATTCGATTATGGTTTGGCAACGAAACGTCGTCGTAAAGACACCTGAAGAGATCGAGATCATGCGCCAAGCTGGGCGCATCAACGCTCTGGCGCTTGATACAGCTCGGCAGTTGATCTGCCCTGGCGTGACTACGGCCAAGTTGGACAAGGCTGCCGAGGAAGTCATTCGAGATCATGGTGGAACGCCTACCTTTATGGGCTATCCGGGCCCTTACCCGTATCCGGCGACGCTGACGATTAGCGTCAACGAAGCCCTGGTGCACGGTATCCCTGGCAAGCAAGAACTGAAGGCGGGCGATATCGTCTCGATCGATTGCGGCACAACGTACAAAGGCCTCATCGCTGATTCAGCCTTTACGGCTGGGGTGGGTGAGATCTCTGCAGATGCCCAGAAATTGATGGACATTACAGAGAAGGCTTTGTATATCGGTATCGAGAAAATGCACTCTGGTAACCGGGTTGGCGATATTTCTGCGGCAATCCAAGAATATGTTGAAGGCAATGGCTATCATGTGCCGCGAGAATACAGTGGGCATGGCGTTGGACGACAGATGCACGAGGCACCCCAGGTGCCGAATTATGGAAGAGCAGGACGTGGTCTGGTGCTGCGCCCTGGGATTACATTAGCGATAGAGCCAATGCTCTTGGTTGGGACTTTCCGGACGCGTGTTTTGCCGGATCAATGGACTGTCACTTCGGCAGATGGTTCTCTGACAGCGCACTTTGAGCACACTGTGGCTGTTACGGAGAATGGCCCGCTAATTTTGACACCGATGGAAAAAGTTCTGGACGGTAGAAACATAAGCTAGTATAATCAAGCGCTTTTGGCTTGAACGAACAGCCAGTCTGGAATTTGGCTGGAAGAGAGATTAATATGAAAGTATCAGCATCCGTAAAGAAACGCTGCGCAAAATGCAAAATTGTGAAGCGCAAAGGCAGATTGTACGTAATTTGTGAGAATCCAAAACACAAACAGCGACAGGGATAAATTATTATGGCACGTATTGAAGGTGTAGACCTGCCACGAGATAAGCGGGTCGAAGTAGCTCTAACTTATATCTACGGCATTGGCCGTAAACGGTCGAATGAATTGTTGGACGCCAACGGCATTGACCCGGATAAGCGCGTCAAGGATTTGACCGACGCTGAAGTCACTGGTCTTCGTGAGTCGATTACCCAAAACTACAAAGTTGAAGGTGATCTGCGCCGCGAAACCCAGATGCATATTAAGCGTTTGATCGAGATCGGAAGCTATCGAGGCATCCGTCATCGACGCAACCTGCCCCTGCGTGGTCAGCGGACGCGCACCAACGCGCGCACCCGCAAAGGGCCCAAGAAGACAGTGGCAGGTCGTGGCCGCCGCCGAGGTGTAGCCAAGAAATAGGTTTGTAGTCCCTCAGGATGTAAGAGACTGCCCCTTGCTGTGAACCCCTCTAATTTACAAGTAAGGTTCAGCATCCCCCCTGAGTTTCTACACAAATGTCGTGGAACGAGTCTGCAAACTGGATGGGAATCCTTCTAACATTCCCCGTGGCAAACAGTCTGTAGCATCCCGGTTCCAGGTCACAAGCACGAAACTAAATAACGATTTGAGTGCGAGGTAGTATGGCTAAAAAAGGTTCACAGCGCAGAAAGAAAGGCGCAAAGAAAACCAAGCGCACTTTGTCCGCTGGACAGGTGCACATTTACGCGACGTTTAACAATACGATCGTGACCATTACTGATCCCCAAGGCAATACGGTTTGTTGGGGCAGCCCCGGAATTATGGGTCTCAAGGGATCCCGCAAGAGCACTCCCTATGCAGCACGTTTGGCTGCAGAACATGCCGTAAAGCTGGCAATGGATATGGGAATGCGCGAGGCTGAAATGTTTGTCAACGGCCCTGGCCGGGGACGCGAAGCAGCCATCCGTGCTGTTCAGGCGATGGGCATCAAAGTCACTTCGATAACCGATCAGACTCCTGTGCCCCACAATGGTTGTCGACCGCCTAAGAAGCGCCGCGTTTAATATTGACCGAACTCATTACCCGATTTTTCAGGTATTGATGACCAGAAAGAAAAAAGATAGATAGAGGATTGAAATATGGGACGATATCGTGGGCCCGTTTGTAAGTTGTGTCGGCGAGAAGGCGAAAAGCTATTCTTGAAGGGTGCTCGTTGTTATACAGCGAAGTGTTCCTTCGAGCGCCGGGGATACCCCCCTGGAGAGCACGGGCGAACTGCTCAATTCCGCCGTCGCCGCGAATCAGACTTTGCACGACAGTTGCGAGCAAAGCAAAAAGCTCGCCGAGTATATGGTGTTATGGAGCGACAGTTCCGCCGTTATTACGAAGAGTCGCTTCAGCGCCGTGGCCTGACCGGTCTAAACCTGCTGCAGATTTTGGAATCCCGCTTGGATAATGTTATTTATCGCATGGGATACGCCAGCAGCCGAACCCAGGCTCGAGTATTGGTGACACATGGGCACTTCAACGTCAATGGACGTCGAACAGATGTGCCATCCATGTTGCTCTCTCCCGGCGATATTGTCGCCGTTCGAGAAGGTTCTCGTAAACGCACCTACTTCAAGGATCTTCGCGCTGTTGCTACAGACCGAACTGTCCCTGAATGGGTCAACCGTGACGTAGAGGCTTTGACGGGTGATGTAGTACGTTTGCCCGAGCGCCTTGAAATAGACGGAAACTTGAATGAGCAGCTCATTGTTGAGTACTACTCACGACGGTAAGTAAAATCGTGACAAGAAACGACACGAAACCTCGAATAATAGAACGGGAGGGGTGACCTGTGTTGGGATTGAGTAATTTAGTTACGCCGAAAATCGAGCGAGAAGCTGAGTCTCGAAATTACGGCAAATTTGCAATTAGCCCGCTTGAGCGTGGCTATGGCCTCACCTTGGGCAATGCTTTGCGACGGGTTTTACTGGGCTCTCTAGAAGGAGCCTCCGTAACATCCATTCGCGTGGCGGATATTCATCATGAATTCCGTGATATCCCGGGTGTGCGTGAAGATGTCATCCATGTAATGCTGCAGATTAAAAAACTGCGCATGATTCTGCATGATGTGGATACTGCGCGGATGCATCTTGAAGTGCACGGTACGGGTGAAGTAACTGCTGCGGATATTATTCCGCCGCCCGAGGTTGAGATTGTGAACCCAGAGCTTTATCTGTTCACTGTGGATGACCGCGATACTCCTTTGGAGATTGAGTTTACGGTGCAGCGTGGACGTGGATATTCCCCTGCTGAGAACCGAACAGGTCGTCTGCCCATTGGTGAGCTTCCTGTGGATGCGATCTACAACCCAGTAAAGCGCGTCAATTATGATGTTGGCTTTGCTCGTGTTGGGCAGAGCACTAACTTTGATAAGCTTACCATGGAGATTTGGACAGATGGATCCATCGAGCCTGAAGCTGCGCTCAGCACCAGCGCCAAACTGATGATGGAACATTTGCAGCACCTGGCTGGTGTCAGCGCAGAATCTTTGGCGGTGATGGTCGAAGAGCAGTATGAAGAAGAAGGCCTGGGTGAAGAGATCATAGAAACCCCCATCGAGGATTTGGATCTCTCAGTACGCGTGTTCAATTCGTTGAAGCGTGCTGGGATCACCAATATTGGTGAGATCCTTGAATTGATGGACAAAGGTGATGACGCAGTCCTGTCAATCCGAAATTTCGGTGTGAAGAGCCTTGTTGAACTTAGCGGTAGAATGGTTGAAAAAGGATATCTTCAGGACGGGGCTTTGGAAGATCTGGAATTGGAGTAAGCAAGAAATGCGACACAAGATAGCTGGTAAGAGACTTAGCCGCAGCAAAGGCCATCGTACGGCTTTACGCCGGACGATGATAAAACAGTTATTCGATAACGAGCGCATCGAAACGACTCGCGCCAAAGCTGAGCATATTCGCCGCCCTGCGGAGAAACTGATCACTTTAGCGAAGCGTGGTAACGAAGCTGAAGGCGCCGATGCGGTGCATGCCCGACGTTTGGCTGCTGCCCGCTTGGGCGACAAAGAAATTGTTGCCAAGTTGTTCGAAGAAATTGCGCCACGTTACGAAAGCCGCCCCGGTGGATATACCCGCATGGTTAAAATGGGTCCTCGCCAAGGTGATGCTTCTGAAATGGTAGTTTTAGAACTAGTAGAAGAATGATCAGTGTACAGTTTGCAGTATACGGTAATCAGTAGCCACTGTTCACTGTCCACTGCTCACTGACCACTGGCAAATGGCACGTTACCAAGTTATTTTCGCCTACGACGGTACCGAATTTCACGGATCTCAGCGACAGCTGAAGGTGCGGACAGTTCAAGGTGTCGTTGAGGACACTTTGCGCAAGCTGCGTTGGGTAGGAGAAACGATAATTTTGGCTGGACGCACCGATACGGGTGTCCATGCCTCGGGGCAGGTGCTGGCTTTCGATTTAGATTGGAACCACACCGAGGAAGATCTGCGCAACGCATTGAATGCATTGCTTCCGGATGATGTTTCAGCCAGGAGTGTGACAGAATGCGATGCGGAGTTCCATCCTCGATATGATGCTCTCTCCCGAACTTATCGATATACGATCTTGATCGATCAAGTTCCTAACCCGCTAGCTGAGCGTTTTTCCTGGAGAGTGTGGCCGTCCCCCGACTTAGACATGATGCAGGATGCCGCGGAATTATTCTTAGGTGTCCACGATTTTTCTAAATTTGGCAGCCCCATGAAACAAGGTGGCAGTACAGTGCGTGAAATCAGCGCAGCTCACTGGGATCACGGAAGAAACGCCGATACACTGGAGTTTGTGGTCACCGCTAATGCATTTCTTTATCATATGGTACGGCGACTGGTTCACGTCCAGGTAAAGGTAGGACAAGGAGTTCTTTCAATAGATCAAATCCAGAATTATCTGGAAACCCCTGAAGGCCCACCTGTCCAAGGATTAGCCCCAGCTCAAGGATTAGCGCTAGAAGAAGTAAAGTATCAGCGAGAATAACAAAAGATTGAAAACGGAGTGTAAGACCGTGTATAAAACGTTTTACCCAAAACCTGAAGATATAAGTAACGAGTGGGTCTTGGTTGATGCTAACGATCAAACCCTGGGTCGTTTAGTGACTCAAATCGCCACGGTGATGTTGGGCAAGCACAAACCCGAGTTCACCCCTGGCGTTGATCTTGGCGATTACGTCATTGTTATCAATGCCAAGCGTATTCGAGTCACTGGCAACAAGCTGGACGATAAGATGTACCATCGAACCAGTGGACGCCCTGGTGGTCTCAAATCCATCAACCTGCGTGGCTTACTCGACAAGCATCCCGAGCGCGTGATCGAAAAAGCAGTTTGGGGTATGGTGCCCCACAACCGCTATGGTCGTAAGCTGATGAAGAAACTGCGTGTTTATGCAGGTCCTGATCATCCCCACGCCGCTCAAAATCCGAAACCCATCGAAGAAGTTTTACCTTCGAGTGAGGAGTAATCATGGCAGAACAATATTACGAAGGAATTGGACGTCGTAAAGCCAGTACAGCCCGCGTGCGGGTGATGAGTGGTACCGGTGAGTTTCTCGTTAATGAGAAAACGCTGGAAGACTACTTCCCCCGTCAGGGCGACATGCAGACCATTCTTGGCCCGCTGGAAACAGTTGGGCAGCGCACCTCGCTGGATGTCAGCGTGCGTGTACAGGGTGGTGGTGTCACCGGCCAGACTGATGCCGTCATGCTAGGTTTAGCTCGTGCATTGATCGTTATGACCCCTGAGAACAAACCAGCGCTGCGAAAAGGCGGCTTCCTGACCCGGGATGCGCGCGAGAAAGAGCGCAAGAAACCTGGTCTCAAACGAGCCCGCAAGGCGCCCACCTACACCAAGCGTTAGTATTTTCATGTACCGTGAAGCGTAATGCGCAAGACGTTGAAAGACGTTTTCCGCATTACGTTTTGCATTTAAAATCCCCTAATTATGGCAAACCCCGGCATCACACTCCTTGGTCTTGGACCTGGTTCTCCTG
>CAYQQX010000027.1:0-39888 GCA_964419495.1 uncultured Anaerolineales bacterium | reverse complement strand
TAGATACTTACTCAACCAGACTCTTGGCTAACTCGACTGCGCCCATAGCATCCTCAGCGTAGCCATCCGCTCCGATGGTCTCGGCCCATTCCTGGCTGATCGGCGCGCCGCCGATCAGTACTTTTACCTGATCGCGGATGCCGGCCTCTTCCAACTCTTTGATCACCTGTCTTTGCACCGTCATCGTCGTGGTGAGCAATGCGGACAACCCCAAGATGTTGGCACCCGTTTCCTTGACTTTGTTCACAAAAGTCTCTGTAGGCACATCAACACCCATATCGTGAACCTGGAAACCATTGGCAGACATCATCGTTCCTACCAGCGTTTTTCCAATCTCGTGGATATCACCAGCTACGGATCTAATTACCACAGTCCCAAGTGATTCAGCCGCTTGTTGTCGGGACTGTAATTCGGGCTCTAGCAGCTCCATGGCCTTGGTCATGCCGCTGGCGGCGATCACCAGATGGGGTAAGAAATAATCGCCAGCCTGAAATTTATCACCAACAATGTTCATGCCCACGGTCAATGCCTCATCAATGATGGTCAGAGGCTCAAAGCCCGCTTCAAGGGCTTGCTTGGTCAGATCTGCGGTTTGATCGGGTTTTCCTTCCACAAGGGAAGCAGTGATTTGGGCTAATAATTCGTTTGACATTTGAATGCTCCTTTGCTGCATGATGCTGGATTACTCTATGGGTAACGGGGGTAACTCATCCATGCCAAACTTGTTGGCTGCTTTGGTTGTGATTTGGCGTAATTCTGCCCGTAAATCATCCGAAATGAGGGATGGCTGATAGGTCCCTAATAGTTGTTCAACTCGGTCTTGGGCTCGCTCCCAGGTTGACTTGGATCCTTTGCGCATCCAACCGTCGAGCGAACCGCGATCGATCACGGGCGAAGGGGTGTAGAGTTCCTCAGCGAACCACTGCAGAGTGTGCGGCTGAGCCAAATAATCGGCGCGGTGGCCTAACTCGCGCATCAGTGTCAGGGCGATGGGGTTGTCTCGGGGCTCAATGCCTTTGATCAGGCGTTTTGACATGCCAATGATCTCGGCATCGATGACCAGTTTCTCATAGCTTTGGCAGCTCTCGAAGTCCATCATGCCGGCGCCCGAAACCATATTGACCCCTGCTAAAGCGGCCATCAATGTGCCGCCAGAAGATTCCAAACCACATTGGGCGTCGACAATTTTGGCATCGGTCATTCCTAAATAGGCGTGTGTGGGCATGCCCAGGGCTTTGCCAATTTGGGTGTAAGCACAATCAATCATCCAGGTTCCCACAGCACCCATAGGCGTAGTGCCTTCGCGCATATCAAAGGCCGCCGGTGATCCGCCCCAAACGATGGGCGCGCCATCCTGGGCTAGCTGGCAGATGGTTACTCCGCTGAGACATTCGGCCGTGTGCTGCACAACCGCCGCGGCCAGGGTCACAGGAGAGGTTGCTCCAGCCAAAGGCATAGAGACCAACTCAGATGGAATGCCGTAGCGGGCGCTGTCGATCATGTTTTGGCATGTCAGATCACTCCAGAGCAGGGGAGGGGAGGGGCAGACATCGAAAACAGCAATTGGTTTTTCAGCCAGAGCTTTTTCGCTGCCCGTCACAGCGACCAGCATATCCTTCATCGTCCACCAGGTATCCTTGCGGAAGGCGCCGGTGATGATGGGTTTGCGTATAAAATTTAGCGCGATATAAAGACGATACAAATCCCCAATTTCCTCAGGCACATCGACGCAGATCATGGATGTGCTCTGGGCGTCTAGTTGAGGAACGGTCTCCACCAGCTTGACGAATTTGACGAAGTCCTCGGTTACTGGCTGGCGCTGTTTTTGAGTTTCACTGTCAAGCACCGTGATGGCAGCCGAACCAGGATCGAACTGCACACTGTCGTCCCCGTAGTGAACGACTTGCTCGCCATCCAGGTTGTAGAGATAAAACTCAGACGGCCGTGTCTCCAAGGCCTGTCGAACAACCTTTTCGGGTATATAGGCAATTTGGGTGTCAAAGTCTACCTTTGCACCGGCCTCAGCCAGTAATTTTAGGGCTTCGTCATTGTGGACGCGCACGCCTGGGTCCATCAATAATTCGAAGCCCTCGCTAATAATTTGTTCAACCAATTCGTCGCTGAGAAGCTCTAATTTTGGTCGCATTCCAATGCCTCCTATGTCAATTCTGCCATGCTTTGATTTTAATTGGATCGCTATCGGATCCAATGATTCCAATTTAGTAACTCATGTTACGCACACGTAGCGAGGTTTCCCTGGAAATAGGGGGTCGGGGCTTCGCCCCCGACCCCCTATTTCCAGGGAGATTCTCTTGAGCTTGCGTAACATTAATTAGTAATTATATATGAAAGAGTGAGAGGATATGAGGTTACTCCAAAGCTTGACGAGATCTGGCATCCACAGTGGCGACGTCGGGCAAACCTTGAGCGGCACATACACCACTTTGACCAGCATCACCTGTGAAGAAATCTGAAACCGAATTTAAGCGACGCAGAGCAATAAGAATAGGGACAGCCAAGATGGTGGTGATTCCCCCCGTTACGTAGCCTGATGAGAGCGAGCGGATTTGCGCCAAATATCCCAGCCCCCCTTGGCCCAGCATACTGCCGCCGCTGGCCAGAAGTGAGTCGAAGGAAATCACGGTGGCGCGCTGCTCCGATGGAATAATCTGATGCAGATAGGCTTGCTTGACGGGAGTAATTACCCCGTACGCCCCCATGGAGAGAAGATAAAGACCCACAGCTACCCAGAACGACCCCGTTAATCCAACCCCCACAATAGCCGCAGCAGAAATCCCGGCTGCCCAGAGCAACAGCGTGGTGCGGTGGCTGCAAAACTGAGAAAAATATTCAACAACGGTGTTTCCAACGATTGTTGCGATTGATATCAGTGCCGCGATGACGCCGGCTACCCAGGTGATCTCTCGCCCCAACAGATCCAAGAAGTAAGGCTGCCAGGCATGGAACCCCCAGGCGAGTAGTATGGCCTGGACTACCCCTGCCAGGATCAGCAATCGAACTTCGTCCTGTTTCCAACCATAGGCAATACTGGCCTGGGCTACCTTGCGCATCTCACTGGGCAACGATTTTATGGAAGTTTTGACTGGCGTAAATCCAATGTCATGCATGCGGAAAAAGGAATAAACAAAAACCAAACCCAACAAACCAGCACGCGCAAGGAAGGGCACGGACAAGTTCAACTCGCCCAGCAGGCCGCCACCAACACTCCCTATTAACATAGCGGCTCCTGAAACCATCGCTGAACGTGCAAATATTCTATCGAGCTTACCCTCGTATCCGGTGGCATTGAGCGCGTCTACCAACCAGGCCTCCATCGCTCCAGAATAGAAGGTGTAGCCGAGACCTAAAACCACCGACATTGCGGCAAACAGCCACAATCCTCCTTGGATTGCTGCTGCGCC
Source organism: uncultured Anaerolineales bacterium (assembly GCA_964419495.1). Taxonomy (GTDB): domain Bacteria; phylum Chloroflexota; class Anaerolineae; order Anaerolineales; family UBA11858; genus NIOZ-UU35. Next base: position 36,466 of record CAYQQX010000027.1, on the reverse strand, counting down.
TACATAACCCAGCGTGCCCAGTAGAAGGACGCATAGACTCAACAGAAATGAAGCCCGCCGGCCGCGTGTGTCTGCCAAAACGCCAGTAGGGATTTCGAAGAGCGCCATGCTGCCCGTGAAAACTGCGTTGGCAATGAAGACTTCAAAGATTTCCAGACCAGCATCGAGCAAGAAAAGCGTGTTGACTCCCCAAATCAACGAGGCCGAGAGCGTGTACAATCCCACAATGGTGAGATAATTTCTGATGATCGAAGTGGGGGTAGGGGATGCCTGAGTCATTTTGTGAGTTCTTCAAACTTCGCCCGGATCTCACGAATATCGTCCCACATCTGCGATTTGGGCGATCCCGGCTGTCGGGATGGATTTCTGAGTAAATAGGAGGGATGAAATATAGGCATGATCCAAAGGTCGTTCTGATTTATCCATTGACCGCGCAATTTGGTGATCCCCGTTTGGCCGATGACAGAATAACAAGCCACATTGCCAGTGAGCAGTAGTATTTTGGGGTCCATGATGCGGATCATCTCCTGCACGAAGGAACGGTAATACTCTATCTCTGTGTTGGTCGGTTTGCGAAAGGTTTTGCCGCTGTCTCCGGGTGGCATGCGGAAAACTGAGTTGGAAATGTAAACATCTTTTTCAGGATCGAACTCCACAGCTCGCAATATCTCATCCAACAATTTTCCGGCGCGCCCCACGAAGGGTTTGCCCTGAATATTTTCTTGTGGACCTGGGGCCTCACCAACAATCAGGATTTTGGCCTGGGGGTTGCCGCGGCTAATGACTACATTGGTGCCGGCGTCAGCCAATGGATCGTCGGTCATGCCATTAATGGCTTCGAGCAGTTGATCCAGATTGGAATATTTGGATGTTCCTTTATTGGGTGTATCCGTGTTGAAAATATCAAGTTGAGTCATAGTTCTTAATATTAGCCTAAACGTCGTATGAGCCGCGGTGGCCGCTGACCCATTTCATCACAAATTCCCACAGATATCACAAAGTACTCGGAGCATATGCCTCCAATCGCCTAATTTTCAAATATCTCGTAGTATCCTTGATCTAGCTCATCATCGGCCAAGTGCGCATAACGCTGTGTCACGGCAATGTTCTTGTGACGCGCCAGCTCTTGTGCCAGCTTCAGGTTGCCGCCAGAGCCGCGCAGGATTGTAGTCACAAAGTAGTGTCTAAAGGAGTGGGGGGTGATAGTACCCACGGCCTTTTCTCCTAAAGCCTCACTCACTCGCTGGCGAACGATGTTGCGACCAGTGGTCGTTGTGACCGGTAACACTTTCTTTCCTGCACCTTTATCGTGCCTGGCAAAGAGGGGCAGGGAGGTAAGCGGGCGTCCTGAGGCCCCATCCAGCGCTCCCCGAGCATCCAGGTAATTTTTCAGGGTCGAGAGCGCCCTGGACGAGAAGCGCACGACCGCTTCCTGGTCTCCTTTGCCGATAATGATCGCTTTGGCTTCATTCCAGTCTACATCTCCACGCCGTAGGGCACAGGCTTCGTGCACCCGTAAGCCCGTGTCCGCTAAAACCAGTAAAAATGCCCGGTCACGCAGGTCGCGCAGACGGTGTTTCTCGTTTTCAGCAGGCATTTCGGCTAAATTTAATGCGTATAGTAGTATTTTTTCGATGTCATGGCGGGGAAATTGGGGTAATCTTTGGCCAGGTCGGCGTGCACGCTGCCTGATCAATAAGCGCAAGCGGGGCAGGTTGACTTCAGATAAGTTTTCAGCAGCTAAATATTCGAAGAAACCTGCAACAGCAGCTAAATAAAGTTGCTCAGTGGCAGGGGCATATAATTTTAGTGCATCAGCAAACCATCCAATAGAATCTACAGTAAGATCAGCTATTGGAGTAACCTCGGAATCCAATTTATGATCATGCAAGCTCACTTGATAAGCATCTAATGCATATTTATAAGTAATATACGTGTTTTGACTTCTTGCAAGCTCAATATTACTAAGGTATGAGGAAATTGCAGATTTGACCGTTGTCTCTTTCATACACTCACTCAGCACAATGCTTTCCTTAATAGTACTTAACGAAAGCATTGTACTCTTTTTCTCTCTGACTGTCAAGTCGCAGCAGGGACCTCCTACCGATCCAGTTTTCAGTATACAGTAATCAGTTACCAGTAATCTTTACGCAGTTCTTTCTGGGAAACTAGATAGCCTTTACTGACCACTGCAGTCTGACCACTGATCACTGGAAACCCCCTCCCTACCCTAGCTGTCACAATGCGTGTTTGCGAATCGCATCCACAATTGATTCGGTATTCCAACCGACCATCTCTGTGGCAGCGTCAGTCCAATTTCATGCTTTTGCTCAACCTCTTAATGCCCTGCTCAATTTTCTCCGGGCCGTTCACTGCAAAACTCATGCGTACGTACTCATTTAACCCGGCTTGGCTGGAAAACAGCTTACCAGGCCGATAGTCGACGTTTTGCTGCCTTACTTTTTTGCGCATTTCAACAGTATCCACCCCAGGGAAGCGTACCCAGAAAAAGAAGCCGCCCTCAGGGCGCGTGTATTCTGCTTCAGGGAGGTACACACGCAAGGACTGGTCCATTACCGCCAAGCGGGAAATGAACTCCTTTCTCTCAGCGGCAATGTGCTCGCTGAGGTCCCCAACTTCAATTAGGTGCCGCACCAGGGCCGAAGCAAAGGGGTTCATACCGCCGCCGCTGTCCAACATGCCGCAGCCGGACAGCTTTCGAACAACCTTCTCGTGGGCCTGGATCCAGCCCAAACGCAGGCCTGGGGCCAGGATCTTCGAGAACGAATTGACGGAGATTACCTGTTGGACATCTTCCGTAAACTGGGCAAATGCCGCAGGCGGTGCTTGGGAATAATTCAAGAAGTGATAGACCTCGTCTGCGACCACGAAAAAATCGTGCTCATGGGCAAGATCAACCAAGCGCTGACGGCGCTTCTGTGAGAGTGTGCGCCCACTGGGGTTCTGAAATGTAGGGATGGTGTAAATAAATTTCAGCTTTTGCTGGGCTAACTCTTCTTCCAGTGCTTCGATACTTAATCCGTCGTCATCCATCTCGATGGGCACGACGCGCAAACCCAAATCTTCGAAGATACGCAGCGCCAGAAAGTAAGACGGCTCCTCGGCAAAAACCACATCGCCCGGCTGCGTGAACAAGTTGCAGACAAGATTGAGGGCGGATGAAGCGCCGTTGGTGACGAAGAGCGCCTCGGGGCTCACAGGAAATTGGTAAGTTTGGCCCAGGAATTTAGCCAATGCATCACGGAAATAGCCATCTCCCTGCTCTATGCCGTATTGCAAGGGGCGCGGGTCATTGGTGTCGAAAAATGTAGCAGAGGCCTTGCGCATCGCATCTAAGGGAAGCAAGGATAGGTCTGGGTTGCCCATCCCGAGATCAATGAATCCGGGCGGCAGGTCAATTTGTACGATGGGGAATTCAGTCATGCGCCTAAGTATACAAGAAAATTCTCCATTAAGGCCAAACCCACCCACCCTAGGGCATTTCTGATGTACACAATTTTGTCATACTGAACGTAGTGAAGCATCTAGCGCCGCCTCAGGGTGACATTATTTGGAACTAACCATTTAAGCAAGCCCTGCCCCACCCAAAGTTCACAGATCTGCTAATGATACAGCAATATGGAGAATCAAAGACCAAAAATGAGAGTTTTACCTCAAATTCCCTCTGCCCTATTGACAGAGTCCCCCAGGTAATATAAAATTCTATTGCTAATTATTTTATCAATTTAAAAAAATAATGTCCTATGCTCACACAGCACTTATCGGGAAGAAATCTCAACCGGGTCAAAGCCCACAACTTGCAGGCTATTTTGATGAGCTTGCTATACGAGAATCAGATTTCACGAGCGGGGTTAGCCAAGCGCACATCCCTATCATCAGCCACAGTCACAAACCTGGCCAATGAACTGCTTGCGCAGGGCATTATCACTGAAGTTGAGCCGAATGACTCGGAATTGGAAGGAAAACGCGCCGTGGGAAGGCCGCGCCGCATGCTGCGGCTGATCCCCAACGCGCGCTACGCTGTGGGTGTGCATATTGGTGTCGGTCTGTTTCGAATTGCGCTGACCAATCTGCATGCCGATATCATCGACAACCGCATTGTCGAGTTCGGACGCGCCACCCCTGCGGGTGAAGTGCTCGAGAAAATGGCCTTTGAGATCGAAGATCTGCTGCTGGAAATGGCCATAGACCGCTCGCGCATATTGGGTATTGGCGTCGGTGCTTCAGGCCTGGTCAATCATGACCAGGGCATAAACGTGGTCGCCCCTCGCTTGGGTTGGAACAACATCTACATTCAAGCTGAATTACAAGCCAGATTAGGCTTTCCGGTGCGCGTGGATAACAACGTGCGCGCCATGGCCATTGCTGAGTCTTTCTTTGGAGCCGGCAGAGGTGCCAACGTGCTGGCTTTTGTCTATGGCCGCATAGGCGTTGGCGCAGGATTTGTGGTCAACGGCCAGGTATTCCGCGGCAGCGGGGCTGGCGCTGGTGAGATTGGCCATACCATTGTCGTACCCTATGGGGGACAAGAGTGTCGCTGCGGCCAGGATGGTTGTCTGGAAACTTTAGTCACTGAACCCGTAATCATTCGCCGCGCCGTAGAGCTAGCTCAGCAGTATCCAGAGAGTCTATTGGCCAAATACATCCAAAACGAGAGCGCTGATTCGCCTTCCATCGAAACCATATTTTCTGCCGCTCGCGATGGCGATGAGATTACGCTGCAGATGATCGAAGATCAAATTTGCTATCTTGGCCTGGCCCTGGCAAATCTGGTCAATGTGCTCAATCCAGAGATGATCTTACTGGGCGGCGTATTTGCCCAAGGCGACGACCTGGTGCGCCCGGTCGCTCGCAAGGTTATGAGAGAAACCGCCTTTAGCGGCCTTGGTGATGACGTCATCGTCGAACCAACCAGCTTCGGTTGGCGCGCCGGCGTGGTCGGTGCAGCCGCCTTGGCGCTAATGGATTTCTTTTATCAAACTACTGATACTGCATAACAATTTTCTCGTGAACAATCTCCAAATTGCTTTCGTGCCAATCGCCCGCACAACCTTCGACATTCCCTTTGCCGAAGAAATGACCACGGCTGCCCGAGAAGCTTTCAGTAATATACCAGTAGATCTAATTGGCCCCAATGACCTGGTCACTGACGCTTCAAGCGTTGAAAACGCTATCGACTTTTTGAAAGAATCTGAGATCGATCTAGTGGTTCTATTTCAAGCCACCTTCGCAGATAGCTCCATGACCATGTCTATCGCACAGGCATTGGATGCCCCAATTTTTCTTTGGTCTGTTCCTGAGCCGCACACCGGTGGACGTTTACGCTTGAATTCTTTTTGCGGCATCAACCTGGCGGGACATGCCCTCACTCGGGCAGGATTCCGATATGGCTACGCTTTTGCTGCTCCCGATGATTTGGGCGTAATCGAACAGTTGCTCGTTCAAGCTCGCGCCGGGCGCGCCCAACGTGTTTTGCGCAGCACCAAACTCGGACGCGTGGGCGAAAACCCGGATGGCTTTGAAACCTGTCTTGTGCGTCCTGATGATCTAAGAGAACGTTTTGGATTAGAAATCGTACAATTGGATTTAGAAGCCGATGTTTTCTCCAAAGTTCGGAAAACTGAACCAGCAAGCATCCAACCCGTCAAATCAAATCTGGCCAACCGGGTCAGCAATTTGGACGAAATGGACGCTGATGCTGTTCATGGATCATTGAGCACTTACCTGACACTGAAAGAGATTGCTCAAGAGAAAGGGATCAACGGTTTTGCAGTACGCTGCTGGCCAGAGTTCTTCACCGAATTGGGCTGTGCCGCATGCGGCGCGATGTCGATGCTCTCGGATGAAATGATCCCCTGCAGCTGCGAAGCCGATGTCAACGGCACGATTACACAACTGATCTTGCAGTCCATCAGTGGAAGTCAAGCCTTCGGTACGGACATGGTCTCTGTTGATGAAGAGAAGGACGCCATGGTTATTTGGCACTGCGGATTGGCGCCGCTATCCATGGCAGACCCTGAGGGCGAAAAACGCGTCACCATTCATTCCAATCGCAAGCTGCCTCTTTTAATGGAGTTCACCCTGAAGCCAGGCCCTGTAACAATTGCTCGTCTGAGCGAAGCTACAGGAGATTATGTCTTAGCCATTGGCGAGGGAGAGATTATTCGTGCACCGCGCAGCTTCTCAGGTACATCGGGAATGCTGCGATTCAAGAAACCCGCTTTGCGTGTGGCAGACACCATATTAAGCGAAGGGCTAGAACATCACATCTCAATTACTTATGGGAGTTACAAGGAAGAATTAGAAGCACTAGCCAATATGCTTAACATACCCGTTGTCAATCTCAATTAGGAGGTGGTTTGTATAAGAACATCCTAGAAACGCAGCAGAACAATTTTGTGTAGGATAGCATACGCGATCCTCAATTAGTACAGATTATTCAACTCTAGAGGAGAAAGAAAAAATGAAACGATTGCTTTTTGTTTTTGTAATCATCTTAGCCTTACTGCTGGGAGCATGTGCTCCTGAAGCCCCCGCCGAAGAAGCGGCACCAGTTGAAGAAGCTGCCCCCGCAGAAGAGGCCGAAGAAGCCGAAGAGGCAATGGATGCGGTGGAACTGCGCTTCACCTACTACGCTGATGGCAACGAAGCCGATGTCATGCAGCCGTTGCTGGATGCCTTCATGGCTGAGAACCCCAGCATCACTGTTGTGTTGGATGTGGTACCTTACGACACCATTGACCAGCAGCTGCCCGTCCAGGTTGAAACTGGCGAAGGCCCCGACCTGGCCCGCATTACCAACTTTGGTGCTTACAACGGCAAGCTGCTTGACTTGCGCGAATACCTGGGCGACGTGGCTTTCTATGAAGAGAACTTCCCCGCCCCGATCCTGGCAGCGCTGGGATACGGCGGCTACCCCGATGCCTTCACAGTCACCGGCCCCTACGTCAACCTGACCCTTTTCGAGCAGGCTGAAGTTGATTTGCCCGCTGCTGACGCGAGTTGGGAAGATTGGACCGCAGCCACCAAGGCCGTAGCCGAAGCTACTGGCGTGCAATACGCCATCTCGGTTGACCGCACCGGCCACCGCTACGCTGGCCCCGCCCTGAGCATGGGTGCCACCCTGATCGATGCTGATGGCAACTTCACGGTTACCGATCCTGGATTCAGCGCTTTTGCTGAACTGATCAACTCCTGGCACGAAGAAGCCATCACCCCCTCCGAGGTCTGGCTGGTGGGTGACAGCCTGAACAGCTGCATCGACTTCTTCAAGAGCGGCGACCTGGTCATGTGTATGTCCGGTTCCTGGCAGATCAACGGTGTTGCCTCTGATGTCGGCGATGCCTTCGACTGGGCCGTTGTCCCCAATCCCACTGGCGCTGGTGGTTCCACTGGTGTGGCCGGTGGTGGCGCTGTGGTGGCCTTCGGTGATACCGAGTATCCCGCCGAAGTTGCCAAGCTGGTTGAATACCTGATCCAGACCGAGAACTATGCATCCTTCTCCGGTCAGGTTCTTTCACTGCCCGCCCACAAGGGCGCAGCAGATGCTGGTATCGATTTCCAGACTGACAATCCCTCCGTGTTGGGCGCCCTGGCTGGCTTCACCGCCGAAGTGCCCAAACTGGCCGATGCCGCAGTAGGTCTCAACGTGCATCCCTATGCCTTTGCCTACTACCGCAACTCTGCCAACCGCATTGCCCAATACCTGACTGGTGAGCTGACCCTCGATGAGGCCATGGATCGCATGCAGCAGGACATTGATGACGCGATTGCCGAAGCCAAGGGCGAAGCACCTGCAGAAGAGTCCATGGAACCTGTTGAACTGCGCTTCATCTACTACGCTGATGGCAACGAAGCCGATGTCATGCAGCCGTTGCTGGATGCCTTCATGGCTGAGAACCCCAGCATCACTGTTGTGTTGGATGTGGTACCTTACGACACCATTGACCAGCAGCTGCCCGTCCAGGTTGAAACTGGCGAAGGCCCCGACCTGGCCCGCATTACCAACTTTGGTGCTTACAACGGCAAGCTGCTTGACTTGCGCGAATACCTGGGCGACGTGGCTTTCTATGAAGAGAACTTCCCCGCCCCGATCCTGGCAGCGCTGGGATACGGCGGCTACCCCGATGCCTTCACAGTCACCGGCCCCTACGTCAACCTGACCCTTTTCGAGCAGGCTGAAGTTGATTTGCCCGCTGCTGACGCGAGTTGGGAAGATTGGACCGCAGCCACCAAGGCCGTAGCCGAAGCTACTGGCGTGCAATACGCCATCTCGGTTGACCGCACCGGCCACCGCTACGCTGGCCCCGCCCTGAGCATGGGTGCCACCCTGATCGATGCTGATGGCAACTTCACGGTTACCGATCCTGGATTCAGCGCTTTTGCTGAACTGATCAACTCCTGGCACGAAGAAGCCATCACCCCCTCCGAGGTCTGGCTGGTGGGTGACAGCCTGAACAGCTGCATCGACTTCTTCAAGAGCGGCGACCTGGTCATGTGTATGTCCGGTTCCTGGCAGATCAACGGTGTTGCCTCTGATGTCGGCGATGCCTTCGACTGGGCCGTTGTCCCCAATCCCACTGGCGCTGGTGGTTCCACTGGTGTGGCCGGTGGTGGCGCTGTGGTGGCCTTCGGTGATACCGAGTATCCCGCCGAAGTTGCCAAGCTGGTTGAATACCTGATCCAGACCGAGAACTATGCATCCTTCTCCGGTCAGGTTCTTTCACTGCCCGCCCACAAGGGCGCAGCAGATGCTGGTATCGATTTCCAGACTGACAATCCCTCCGTGTTGGGCGCCCTGGCTGGCTTCACCGCCGAAGTGCCCAAACTGGCCGATGCCGCAGTAGGTCTCAACGTGCATCCCTATGCCTTTGCCTACTACCGCAACTCTGCCAACCGCATTGCCCAATACCTGACTGGTGAGCTGACCCTCGATGAGGCCATGGAACGCCTGCAGCAGGACATCGATGACGCTATCGCAGAGGCTGGTGGATAAAAATACTAATCACTAGCTTTAGTGTAAGGGTGCTGCTATTACTGAAGGGCAGCACCCTTACAGATTGGGGTTGTGGCTTATGACAGTGCAAACCGAAAGTAATCTCATAAAGAATTTCTGGGAGCAAATAGTAAACGGGATTTCCACGTTTTTCGTATGGCTCTTCGATATCATCTTTGGCACACTGCAAAAATGGATCGGCCTAAGCCGAATGCCTTATGTTTTTGTACTGCCGAACTTGCTTATCTTTGGTATCTTTATTCTATTCCCTATGCTGCTCAACTTCGTTTACGCCTTTACCGGAGGGACAAACTTTTTCCCTGGAGAACGGCCCTGGGTTGGGACAGCAAATTTTGGGACGCTTCTGACATGTGAAAGCTTCTTAGACCCCAATACTTGCCGGGAAGACCTTTTCTGGCGAGCAATCTTCAACACTGCCGGCTACGTCGTATTCCAGGTCGCTCTGATGGTAATCGCTTCTTTGGTTACAGCAGTTGCGCTCAATGGCAAGATCAAGGCGCGTGGCTTTTTCCGCAGTGTATTTTTCTATCCGGTTTTGTTATCACCTATCGTTGTGGCATTGATCTGGAAATGGATCTTACAAGAAAACGGTCTCTTCAATGGCATCATCCTTGCCCTGGGAGGTGATAAAGTACCCTTCCTGGTCGATGCTCAATGGGCCAGGTTTTGGGTGATTCTTATCAGCGTCTGGGCCTATATGGGATTCTACACTTTGATATTGTTAGCCGGCTTGCAAGCTATTCCCGCTGATCTATACGAGGCCGCATCTATTGATGGCGCTAATAATCTGAACGCTTTCTTCAAGATTACCTTGCCCTTATTGATGCCCTCTATGATCGTTGTTCTGGTGCTATCGTTGATACGAGCCGTACAGATATTCGACGTGGTCTTCGCCTTTACGGGCGGAGGACCGGGCACCGCGACAATGTACCTGGTGCAATACATCTACAGTAAGGGATTCGCCAGCCCCAGCCGACAGTTTGGCCTGGCTGCCGCGGCATCCTTGCTCATGGCAGGAGTGCTGATCATTTTGACTTTGATCCAGCAATTCTTAAGGGGCGAGGAGGAGGGTGTACGATGAGTAATATCATTCGATTTTTCACCCGTACTCGCGGAACCACAAAACTTCATTTTACAGACATGCTGACCTACACATATCTTAGTTTGGGCGTGATCGTCATGTTTGGGCCGGTTCTATGGCTTGTGATTTCTTCCTTTAAATCTGCTGCCGAGGTGGTCAAATTTCCACCGCGTTTGTTGCCATATCGCCAGGAAACTGTTGTAGTAGAGGGCTTTGAAGAACCCCTACCCCTCTATCAGGCCACACTCGAAGATGGATCGGTAGTCACATTGGCGCAGAAGCGCCGCGTCGGCTTGGAGCGTCAATTGATCGACCCTGCCAATCCCGACGAAACCATCAAAGTCAGGTTAGAAAACACAGAACCCGTTGAATTTGTCTCCTTCAATCTCGATAATTACGTTGAAGGAGTGCAAAGTTTCAATTTTGCTCGCTATTTGTGGAACAGTGTCATCGTGACCGTCTTTGCTACCATCCTGACATTGCTGACCAACAGCATGGCTGCCTTTGCGCTGAGCAAATACCAGTTCCGCGGGCGCACAACCATCTTCCTGGTGATGATCAGCACTCTGATGGTGCCGCTCTCCGTGGTGTTGGTGCCCGTCTTTTTGGTGATCACCCAGGTTGGCTGGAATAACAATCTCTTGGGTGTCATCATCCCTGGAGCGGCCACCCCCACGGGCATGTTCCTGCTGCGCCAATACATGCTGACAATCCCAGATGAATTGCTAGACGCCGCCCGCATTGACGGTGCCAGTGAATGGCGCATTTACTCACAAATCATCATTCCATTGTCCCGCCCCGCTCTGGCCGTTCTGACGATCTTCTCGGTTATGTGGCGCTGGAACGACTTCCTCTGGCCGTTGATCGTGCTCAGCCGCAGCGAGATGTTCACACTGCAAGTCGGCCTCAACTCATTCCAGGGCGAGCTCAATGTGCAGTGGCACTTGATCTTGGCAATGACGGTGCTGACCTTGCTGCCTATTACCGTAGTATTTGGCTTCCTGCAAAAGAACATCACCACAGGCATTGCAACGACCGGTATGAAATAAGTACAACTCTGTCATTTCGAGGATGGCTCACCATAGGTGAGCTTCGACGAAGCAATTTTCAAAATAATAGGTTGAGATTGTTTCGCCTAGCTGAACTTCGTTCAACCACTCGTAATGACCCAAATATGTTTGGAGTCAATTTATGAAATTCTTTCTTGACAGTGCGATCGTAGATGAAATCGCATATGCCCTCGATACATTCGATATCGATGGCATTACCACCAACCCACGCCATGTCCAGGTCTCTGGAAAACCGTTTATGACAGTGATAAAAGAGATCGCCAAATTGGTTGAAGGCACCGAAAAGACCATCTCTGTTGAAGTCAATCCACACATTATGGATACTGCTGAGATGATCGCTGAAGCCGAAAAATTGGCCGCAATCTCACCAAACTTCGTGATCAAACTACAATGCGTAGAACCGGCTTTCAAGGCTATCAAGACCCTCTCTGAGGCTGGTATCCGCGTCAACTGCACATTGATCTTCTCGGCAATGCAGGCTTTACAGGCCATGCGTTCAGGCGCATACTATATCTCCCCCTTTATCGGATGGAAAGAATCCAATGCTGAGGACGTCCAACAGTTTATCGAAGATGTGTCTATCATTCGAGACAACTTCGATTTCGACACTGAGATCATCGTGGCTGCTGTGCGCAACGCCCGGCAGATCGCTGATGCTGCCGTGGCTGGCGCCGACATTGTCACCGCTGGTCTGCAAGTGTATAAAGATGGCTTCGATCATCCCTATACCCACAAGGGCATAAGGATCTTCAGCGATTTCTGGGACAAAACCCAGTACGAATAATATTTATGAACCGCGAAGGCGCGAAGATCGCTAAGAATAAAAACATTTAAACTTTGTTCCCCTTGCGTCTTGGCGGTGGATTTTATATGTAAACTATATTTTAAAGTTGAAAGGAATCTAACCAATGACAGGTGGTAAAGAGCTCAAATCCAGAGCCTTTTCCCTCGACTCTCGCTTCAGCTATCTGACCAACGAAGACCGTTATCTCTTCGCCAAGGAAGCGCCCAAATATAAGTTCAATATGATCGGCTGCGGGCTCAACGGCAACGAACACATTTATGTCACCATGCTTGAAGGCCGCGCCACGATCCACGGCATCTACGATAACAATCCCGGTTCGATTGGTTTGGCTCAAAAAACATTTGCTGGTTTCCGAACCGGGCACGAACTGGTTGTCTATGAGTCTTTAGAAGCTGCCTGCAACGATCCTGCCGCTGATGCATTGATCATCACCACGCCCAATTACACACACCTGGATGTTTTACGTGTGGCAATGGAATCGGGAAAGCATATCTTCTTAGAGAAACCCATGGCCACAACCATTGAGGATGCACGTGAGATCATGCATTTGGCAGAAAAATATCCAGCCATTGTGCAGATTGGCTTGCAGTATCGCTACAAGTCGATGTATGTGGAAGCAATCCACGAAGCCCTCGAGCGCAAATCCATCGGCGAGATCAAAATGGTCAACATCATTGAGCATCGCATACCTTTCTTAGACAAGGTAAAACAGTGGAATAAATTTTCCAAGTTTTCTGGCGGCACCCTGGTCGAGAAGTGCTGCCATTATTTCGATCTGTTGAACATGTTCGCCGGCTCAAAGCCAGTCAGCGTGTTTGCCACAGGCAGCATGGCTGTGAACTTCAAAGAGTTCGAATACAACGGTGATAAATCTGACATCATCGACAATGCCTTGGTCAGTGTCGTTTATGAGAATGGCGTCAGGGCCAGCTTCAATCTGTGTATGTTTGCGCCTTTGTTCTACGAAGAACTCTCCTTGTGCGGTGACGATGGTTATCTGAAAGCCTACGAAAAAGAAGATTGCTTACCAATCCCCCGCCCCAAAACTTACCTGGAGGTGCTGGGAGGAGAAGCAAGACCTTCACGTGTAACCAGCCCGTGCTACCCACCCCACATTGAAGAAAGCGGCCACAACGGCTCGACGTTCTTTGAACACGTCAACTTCATCGACAATATCGAAGGGATCCCCAACAACACTGCTACAGTCGAAGAAGGATTCTGGTCTGTGGTGGTTGGCGTTGCTGCGGAGGAGTCGATTAAGACGGGTGAAGTAGTGTTTATTGATGATCTTTTATAACAAATTTACTGTCATCGCGAACCCCCGTATCGGGTGAAGCGATCCCCAAGTAAGAGTAGGAGATTTCTTCACTTCGTTCGCAATGACAGCAGTCCGTAAAGGAGTAACAACCAATGAAAAAAGGAATTCTATTACACGAAGCCGACGACGATGTCGGCGTGGCCGCCATGGATTTGACGGCCGGCGAAGTGATTCAAGCTGTAACCTTAGAAGGGGAGCCAGTGACTGAGATTACTCTGGTAACTGATGTCCCCCTTTCACATAAGGTCGCTATGCACGATATGGAAGAAAAGAAGCACGTCATCGAATATGGTGCGCCTATAGGCTATGCCAGCAAAGCAATTTCACAAGGTGCTCATGTGCACACTCATAACCTGAAGAGTCTGCGCTGGAGCGGAAAGAATCAGATTGTGGAACATCATAAGGATTAATTGCCATGACAAAATATACAGATATCCCCATTACTGGTTATCGCCGCGACAATGGACGCGTGGGCATTCGCAATCACGTGCTGATCATTTCAGTTGACGACATTTCCAATGCTGCCGTTGAAGGTGTTGCCAGCCTAATCCGCGGCACCTATGCCCTATCACATCCCTATGGGCGTTTGCAATTTGGTGAAGATCTGGATCTAACCTTCAACACCCTGATCGGATATGGAAAAAACCCCAACGTTGCTGCAGCGATTGTGATTGGCATCGAGCCCAATTGGACTGACTACATCACCGAGAAAATTGCCGAGACAGGTAAACCCGTGGCAGGCTTCAGCATCGAGCGCACTGGCGATCTACAAACAATTGCCAATGCCGCTCGGAAAGCCAAAGAATTCGTTCACTACGCCTCGGAATTGCCCCGTGTGCCCATCGATTGGAGTGACATCTGGGTTTCCACCAAATGTGGAGAGTCTGATACCACCTCGGGGCTGGCATCCAACCCGACGGTGGGGCGTGTCTTCGATCGCTTGGAACCCTTGGGCAACACGATGATCTTCGGCGAGACTACAGAGGTCACTGGCGCTGAAGATGTCATCATGAAGCACTGTGTTACCCCGGAGGTCGCAGAACAATTCAAGGCCGGCTTCGACTACTACCAAGATTTGGTGCAGTCACAAGGCACCAACCTGATGGGGTCCCAGCCTACCGAAGGTAACATCCGCGGCGGTTTGACCACCATCGAAGAGAAAGCCCTGGGCAACATCGAGAAGATGGGCAAGTGTAAAGTGGTCGGATACCTCGAGCAGGCTGAAGAACCTACCGGCCCTGGCCTATGGTTTATGGATTCGTCCAGCGCGGCTGCTGAAATGGTCACTTTATGCTGCGCGGCTGGCGCGGCCTTACACCTTTTCACAACGGGACAAGGCAACATCGTCGGTAACCCGGTGCTGCCGGTAGTCAAACTCTCGGGCAACCCGCTGACTGTAGAGACCATGTCCGAACACATCGACGTAGATGTCACCGGATTGCTGCGCTTTGAGTACAACCTGGATGGCGCCGCTGACCGCACCATGGAGATGATGGCTCGCACCATCAACGGCCGTTTGACCAGTGCCGAAGCTCTGCGTCATGAAGAATTCGTTATCACCAAACTCTACCGCAGCGCGTAGGGATATAAGTGCTCTAATTTGTACACGGATAAACACGCATTTTGCGGATAAAAATAATCCTTGGGATCCGTGAAATCCGTGTACCTTTTTTGATCATGAAAATTCACGTCCCTTACGGGCGAACTCATTTATCGGTTGAAATACCTGATCGCTACCCTGTTGACGTCATTGATACGCAACCCATTCCTGCAGCTAAAAATCCCTTGGATGAAGTTCACCGCGCCTTGGACAATCTCAAAGGCGAGTTTGACTGGTCTGATTTTACAGGAGTAAAATCTGCTGCCATAGCTATCAATGATAAAACTCGTCCTGTGCCTCACAAACACTTGCTGCCTCCATTGATGAAGTATTTGGAAAGGCTGGGCATCCCCAACAAAGCAATCACTTATTATGTTGCCGTGGGCACACATCCTCCCATGCCCCCGGACGAGTTTGCTGACATATTACCAGACACGGTCCTAAACCGTTGTAAGGTCGTCTCTCACGATGCTGAAGATGAAAAACTTTTAGTCAAGCTTGGTAAAACCCAACACGGCACCCCCATCTGGACCAACAAGGATTATTATCAATCTGATTTGAAAATCGTGGTCGGCAATATCGAACCACACCAATTTGTGGGGTTTTCTGGTGGCGTAAAGACTGCCGCGATTGGGTTGAGTGGTCTCAAATCCATCAATCACAACCACGCCCTGATGATCAACCCTGCTGCGCAATTAGGAACCTATGATAGCAATCCCGCACGTCAGGATATCGAAGAAATTGGCAGTCGCCTGGGCGTCCACCTGGCGATAAACGCCATTCTTAATCAAGACAAAAAAATCGTCCATGTTCTGGCAGGAGAACCCGTCGCTGTGATGCAATCAGGCATCCCTCTTTCGCGAGATTCAAGCCAGGTGGCAGTATCCAATAAATATCCATTGATAATCACATCCCCTGGCGGCTATCCCAAGGATATCAATGTTTATCAGGCACAAAAAGCGATTGGGCATGCATCGCTGATCACCAAACCAGGCGGAACGATCATCCTAACCGCGTCCTGCTCACAAGGCTCAGGCAGCCCACATTACGACCAGTGGATGATTGGCAAAACATCCCTTCAAGAAGTCATCCGGCAAATCGAGCGCGAAGGTTTTCGCATTGGACCCCACAAAGCTTTTCAAATTGCTCGCGAGGCGTTGAAATTCCGCCTGATGATATACTCTGATCTGGATAAAAACTTAGCGCAAAGGCTTTTGCTCAATCCGGTTGATGATTTGCACGCTGCCCTGAATTCCGCTTTCGCGGAACTGCAGCCTGGAGACCGAATAGGTTTCATGCCCCATGCCGCTTCCACCATCCCTTACTTATAAGACCTAAATATATGCTGAGAGGCACGCTATGATCTATGGAACACCAGCCAAAATATTACGAGTTGATTTGACCAACTGCACCTGGGAAATTGAGAATATCTCCGAAGACTTTTATCGTGCCTACCCAGGCGGTAAAGCCCTGGCCGGCTACATATTACTCAATGAAATGCCTGCCAATGTGGACCCTCTCTCTCCCGAGAATGTACTGGTCATCGCCAACGGTTTGCTGACCGGCGCGCCGGTATCGACAGCCACGCGTTATGTGGTTTCGGCCAAATCGCCCCTGACCAACGGCTATGGCGAATCTGAAGCGGGTGGATTTTGGGGACCGGAACTCAAGATGGCTGGATTTGAAGCCATTGTGGTCAAAGGGAAATCGCCTGAGCCCGTCTTCTTGTGGATCAACAACGGTGAAGTGGAGATTCGTCCCGCGGGTCACCTGTGGGGGCAGAAAACACATCAGGCCCAAGAATCAATCCGAACTGAATTAGGAGACGGCAAAATCCGCGTTCTGCAGATCGGTCCCGCGGGCGAGAATCTGGTGCGCTACGCAGGAATCACCAATGATCTACGTCACTTCAACGGCCGCACTGGCATGGGCGCGGTGATGGGCTCCAAAAATTTGCGCGCAATCGCCGTACGCGGTCATACCCGCTACCAAAAAATTGCTCGCGATCCCAAAGGGCTGCTCGGTTTGGGACGAACTCTGGCAAAACGCGTCAAAGAGAACCCCCAATCCTGGGGATTACAGGACACCGGCACACCTGGGTTGGTCGAGCCATTGAATACCGGCGGCATCCTGCCCACACGCAACTTCCTGCAGGGCGCATTCGAAGATGTCGATGAGATCAAGTGGGAAGTCTATGAAAGCCAACTGCTTACCGCCCGACGAAGCTGCTATGCCTGCGCCATCCGCTGCAAGCGCGAAGTGCAGGTCGATGGAGAGCCATCGGTGTATGGCGGCCCCGAATATGAGTCTGTTGGTTCGCTGGGCCCCAACTGCGGCGTGGGTGATATTCACGCCATCGCCAAGGCCAACGAACTTTGCAATGCCTACATGCTCGATACCATCTCTACGGGCATGACCATCTCCTTTGCCATGGAGTGTTTCGAGCACGGCCTGTTGACGCTAGACGATACCGATGGCATTGATCTGCGCTTTGGCAACGCCGAAGCTATGCTTACCATGGTCGAATGGATCGCGCTGCGAAAAGGCATCGGCGATCTGTTGGCAGAAGGTGCCATGCGCGCCGCTGAGAAAATTGGCTGGGATGCGCCTTATTTTGCCATCCATGTCAAAGGGCAGGAGCTGCCCATGCACGAGGCGCGCGGTAAATACAACGTCGGGATGGGATACGCAATCTCAGAGATCGGCGCTGACCATCTGGTAGTCGCCCACGATTCTATGCTGGCCAACGCCGAGGGAATTCCTTTCAAGAATTCTGAACCTTTAGGAATAACTGAACCCCAGCCCGTGCTCAGCCTGAACGACGAGAAAATGCGGCAGTTCTATATTTTGGAGAAAGTGACCAGTTTCGAAAAGGTGATCGGATATTGTTTCTTTGGACCGGCGCCGCGCTCCTATATTCGCATGGACGAAGTGGTTGAATCGGTTAATGCGGCCACAGATTGGGAAATGACTCTTGATGAGCTGTTAGAGATTGGGGAACGCGCCACCAATATGGCGCGCGTCTTCAACGCCCGCGAGGGGTTCAACCGGGAGCATGATACCCTTCCCGAAAGGATTTTCTCGCCTTTGGAGAACGGTGCCCTAAAGGGCCACTTCATCCCGCGCGATGAGTTCGAAACTGCCCTGACCGTGCTGTACAACATCAAGGGCTGGGACCCCGAAAGCGGTACCCCCACTCGCAATAAGCTGGAAGCTTTATCCCTGGGTTGGGCTGCGAATTTGCTGGAGTAAGCTAGGAATGCAGTTCCTTCAAGGAACTGCATTCCTAGCCTTTGTTCTGGTTCCATTCGCTTCGCGTAGCATGCCCTTGGGGTACTGCGATGGAACCGTATAGGTGGCGACGCAGAGCATCGCCACCAGAAGAGATTGCATGAAAATCTACCTCGGTGCCCATTTGAATTTCTACCATCCAGAGAAAAAGAGCTGGCTGGAAGTAGATGTCCTTCAACCTACGCCTCTTGTGGAAATTTTAGAGAGTGCCGGAGTTCCTCTGGGTGAAATTCATATGGTGGTCGTCAATGATCAAATCGCTGAATTGAAAGAGGCGATCATATCTTCTCGAGACGAAGTAAAAATCTATCCTCCCGTCGGTGGAGGGTGAAAACATGCGAGTTTCAAAATTGCTCATTCTTGATGCCATAATAAACTTGGTCCTTGGAATCCTTTTGCTGGCATCGATTCCTTTTCCAGAGCAGATTACTGCTTTCTTGGGTGTTCCAATAATTCAGCACTCTTTTTATCCCAGTATTATGGGTGGAGTTTTATTTGGCGTCGGGATTGCTCTGCTAATTGAAGCCAAACGCAAAGAAATCAACAAAATGATTGGATTGGGCCTTGGGGGCGCAATCGCGATTAATCTTTGTGGCGGGGTTGTGTTACTAGGTTGGTTGTTATTGGGCGGTTTAAATTTACCCCTTCGGGGTTCCATATTTTTGTGGACAATAGCTATTCTCCTTATAGGAATAAGCAGTTTGGAATGGATTGCGAACCAGAAATATAAATATAAAGGCACAAATACACAATGACGAACATTGAAGCCAAAATTAAAATATCCCCGTTGGAAAATAACTTAATCGGGGTTTCATTCAAAGAGATTCCATCACTAATGCCCGGCGTTATCGTTGTGGCGCTATTGTCCTGGCTAAGTATCTGGCTGAGTGATTACATTGGCCACGAAGTGCTGGGCTTTGAGAAATCTCCTATTTCCCCTGTGATGATTGCCATTGTCTTGGGTTTAGGCATCGCATCACTATTTCGACTCCCAGCCACTCTCAACCCAGGGTTCAAATTCTCGGTCAAAAAACTCTTGCGTTTAGGGATCATATTGTTAGGCATTCGTTTGACCATATTCGATGTTTTCAAATTAGGCGCATTTGGTGTGCCCATTGTGATACTTTGTATTTTAGGTGCATTACTGTTCACGACCTGGATCAATAAACGCCTCAACCTGCCCCAACGTCTGGGTGCTTTGATCGCTGTGGGCACCTCGATTTGCGGCGTCACTGCCATCGTGGCCACAAGCCCAGCCATCGATGCAGAAGAGGAGGAATCCGCCTATGCTGTTGCGGTGATCACTGTCTTTGGCCTCTTTGCAACAATACTTTATCCCTATTTGGCAAATTACATTTTCTCAGAGCATGCCATCAAAGCCGGATTATTCCTGGGCACGTCAGTTCATGAGACAGCCCAAGTTGTCGGCGCGGCAAAAATTTACGCCGATATCTTTACTCAAACCCTGACGTTGGATGTAGCCACCATTGCCAAACTGGTGCGCAATGTTTTTATGGCCTTTGTAATCCCATTTATGGCCTACTACTACGCCAAGCAATCTCCCGTTGAGGACAAGTTCAAAGGTGAAAAGACCAGCATTATCAAACTTTTGCCCATGTTCATTCTGGGATTCATCACTTTGGCTGTATTTCGATCCATTGGCGATGCAGGCATCAACGCTGGCTCAGATGCTTTCGCCCTATGGGATGGAGCTGCCTGGAAAGCGATTATCTCAACGATAAAAAAATGGGCAGAAATCTTACTGGTGGTTGCGCTTGCAGGAGTCGGCCTGGGGACCAATTTCCGCTCAGTCAGAGCGTTAGGGATCAAGCCCTTCATGGTTGGATTGGGCGCCTCCCTGTCAGTAGGCTTGATCAGTTACCTGGCCATCACTTTGCTTGGGGGTTTGGTTACTTTTTAGCCTCATACTGAGGAGAAATCACAAAATAATCTTGTGAATCTGCGAAAACATGTGCTGAGCCAGTCGAAGTATCAGCGTCCAAAAACGTAAGCGTTGGGTCGATTAAAAGGGTCTCTCACGGGGGAGTGGTGTTTTTCGTGGTGTTCACTATTCGGGGTAGACAAACGTCTCACTGTCATTCCGAGTGAAGCGAGGAATCCCGAGAATCTGGATTTGCTCGCTATTAGATTGGTTTCAGGGATTCTTCACTCCGCTGCGCTGCGTTCAGAATGACACTTATTCCAGTGGATTTTGTAAAACAGCACCATTTAGACCACTCCCCTCTCACGGGATTTCCCATAGAACCAAAATTTATGCTATAATTAGAACATATGAGCGAATTAGAGCGATTGAAGCTGCTCAGCAGTCAGATGCACCTTGAGCCATCGAAGGGTGATGAATGCCCGCAGATGTCTGCGCGCCAGGAAGGCTCAATCTATACCAGCAAGGCAATGCTGCCCAACGGGCAGCGTATTTCTTTGCTCAAAACTCTCTTGACCTCAGTCTGCGAAAGAGATTGTTATTACTGCCCTTTCCGCCAGGGATGAGATTTCCGACGTGCGACATTCAAGCCGGATGAATTCGCCAAGGTATTCATGTACATGCACAAAGCCGGCATGGTCGAAGGTATCTTTCTGAGTTCGGGTGTGATCCATGGGGGCATATTTACGCAAGATCAAATTCTAGCCACTTCTGAAATCCTGCGTCGTAAATACAACTATCAGGGCTACCTGCACCTCAAGGTTATGCCCGGTGTGGAAAAGGCTCAGGTCGAGCAGGCTATGCTGCTGGCTGATCGCATCTCGGTTAACCTGGAAGCACCCAACACCGATCGTTTGCGCCGACTAGCTCCCCATAAAGAATTCACCGAAGAGCTGCTCAAACCCCTGTATTGGGCTAACCAGATTCGCGAAGATCGATCACCAGCCAAAGCTTGGAATGGAACCTGGCCTTCGACAGTAACCCAGTTCGTTGTCGGCGGCGCAGATGAGAGCGATCTGGAGCTGCTATCTACTACCGAGAAACTCCATCGCCAAATGGGTCTGGCACGGGCATACTTTTCAGGGTTCAGCCCTATATCGGATACCCCCCTGGAAAATAAAGCGCCAACCCCCTTAGAACGACAATATCGCCTCTATCAAGCCTCATTCCTGATCCGAGATTACGGCTTCAGCCTGGAAGAAATGCCTTTTGTGAATGAAGGCAACTTGCCCCTCGAAGTGGATCCAAAGCTAGCCTGGGCAAAGATGAACCTGGTTGGCCAGCCCATCGAGCTGAATTCCGCTCCGCGCCATATGCTGCTGCGCATCCCAGGGATAGGTCCCAAAGGAGTGGAAACCATCATCAAAGCCCGCAGGGAATTGAAGCTGCGCAGCCTCAGCCAGCTTACCAAATTAGGGGTCATGGCACGCAAAGCCGCACCGTACATCCTGCTCGATGGCGTTCAGCCGGCCCATCAGCTTAGTTTATTTTAAATTCTTAACCGCAGAGATCGCTGAGAACGCAGATGAAAATAATTTAAATTCTCTGTGATCACCGCGTGCTCTGCGGTTTAATGTTTTGGTGTTAATACTTGGGTTATAGAAATTTTTGAATTTCGATCAGATACCCATTGGGATCGCGCAAAAAGCAGTGATAAATCTTGTATTTCGGGTTTACCTCTGGCTCTTGCTCAAATTCCACGCCTTTGGTTTTCAACATCTCATACCAGGAGTCTACATCATCCTTTTCTGGCGTCACGATGGTGTAAATTACATCGGGATGCTCTGCGCCCGCAGATTTTGCGTTCGCAGGTTGCGCGACCTCATCAGCGCGTTGGCAAAAGCCGAGATATCCATCCTTGCTAACCTGATATATGCGGCACGTCCCCTGGTCAAGCCATAACGCTAAACCAAGAATGTTTTCACAAAAATCTGCCGTTGATTGGAGATCAGCGGTGTATAAGAAGGTTATTTGTGATTCAATTTGTGGAGGAGTCATTATTTTCTTTTTCAAGATATTGAATTATTTTCCCAATACGGAATCAATATCTTCTAAAATCTCATGGTTCCAAAATGAAATTTCCAATAGCGTGCTGACGGCGAAAGTGAACATCTATAGATCTGTGAGCACGCAGCCTAGACCAAAGTTTCTTCTCAGCATCCGTCATATTGCGTCGAAGCTCCTTGGCATGACGAAAGGTTTTTGGATTAGTGCGCCTATTCATCTAACCCCCACCTAATCTCCCCCAAAGGCAAAGTCGCCTTTAGGGGAGGAACAAAGATAAAAATAGAGATGAAAATCAAAATGTTACCTCGTTAGGACACCTCTCCCCCCAATCTTGTAGTTGAGATTGGGGGGATGCCGAAAGCAGGGGGGAAACTTCCAACTTCCAAAACATTGTAGCACAAGAGCGGTATAATACCCGCGTTCACAAACTACCCACTATCCCCTAACCACTGGAGTACAAATGAGCATAAGTATTCAAGCCCGAGCTATTGCGCCCTCCCCTACTTTTGCCCTAAATGAACAAGCGCGTCTATTGCGTGAGAAAGGCGAGCCAGTCATTTCATTGGGTATCGGTGAGCCCCAGAATCCCACGCCCATCAACGCCATAATGAGTTCATCGGCCAAACTCCGCGTCGGCGACGTCAAATACTCTCGAGTAGATGGTACGCCTTCACTCAAGAAAGCCATCATCAGCTATACAGAAGAGCATTACGGACGTGTGGTAGCTCCGGAGAATATTATCGTCACTACTGGGGCTAAGCAGTCGTTATATAACATTATCTACACCCTGGTTAACCCTCAGGATGAAGTTGTCATCCTTGCCCCCTACTGGGTCAGCTATCCCGAGATGGTCAAGATGTGCTACGGGGTCCCCGTCATAGTGGTTCCTGAAGATGGCACCTTCTACCACCGCATGCCGGATATCGAGCAGAAGGTCAGCTCTTACACCAAGGCCATTATCATTAACAGCCCTAACAATCCTTCAGGCGTGATGTATTCCGAAGAGTTTGTCGCTGAATTAGTCGAGTTTTGCGAGCGCAAAGGCATCTACCTGATTATGGATGACATATACCATAAGCTGGTTTTCGATCGCAAGCAGTGGACTCCGGGTTGTGCGCATACCAATAAGGATGTCGAAAACTCACGTCTGATCGTGGTAAACGGCATCGCAAAATCATATGGTATGACTGGGTTCCGCATCGGTTGGGTCATTGCGCCCCGTAAATTGGTGGAAGTCATGACCAATGTGCAGGGGAATATGACATCGAACCCTTCTGTGCTGCTGCAGTCCGCAGCCGAAGGTGCCCTCACCGGTCAGCAAGCAACCATAGAGAATTTGCGTTTGACGATTGAAAACAATCGCTCCATTATTCTCAATGAACTCAAAGCTTTCAATGATATCAAGTTGTGCGAACCGGACGGAACATTTTACTGCCTGCCGGACTTCCGCGCCTATGATAATGATTCAAACCGTCTTGCAAAATTCATCCTAGAAAAAGCCCTGGTCGTTACAGTTCCGGGGGCTGCTTTTGGCATGGAAGGTCACATACGTCTGAGTTATTCAGGCTCTGTCAAACATATCACCGAGGGGATCGAGCGCATGCGTTGGGCCCTCGACCCTGAAGCCCCCAATGAAATCTATATTGGCGACCGCAAACTTATCAGAGATTGGCTCTAGCGATTTGAACCGCGAAGACGCCAAGAACGCTAAGAATTTTTTACTTTCCCTTCGCGTCCTTAGCGTCTTTGCGGTAAGAAAAGGCACTAAAAACATGAATAATTTGTTAAACATCAAAACCCCCGCCCAGGAACAAGCCCAGGCCTTGAAGGCAGATTACAACCTCAGCAACCAGGGATTTACAAACATCCAGCTGACATATTGGAACCTGCCTATGGAAGCGCTCTATGAAGAGATCGTCTTCCGCAATGAGGGCCACATCTCACATAAGGGACCGATTATTGTGCCTTCGGGTAAACACACTGCCCGTGCCGCCAATGATAAATTTGTCGTACGCGAACCTACCACCGAAGACGATATTTGGTGGGGTCAGTACAACCGCCCCTACGGACGAGATATGTTCGAAGAACTCTTTACTCGCTTGCAGGGCTTTGTACAAGGCCGCGATCTATTTGTACAAGATTGCTACGCCGGCAATCATCCGGACTATAAGATGCCCGTACGCATCATTACAGAATTTGCCTGGCACAGCCTCTTCGCCCGCAACATGTTCCTGATGCCCAAAAATGCTGAGGCGTATCGCACCCACGTGCCTGAATTTACGGTCATCGATCTTCCGTCCTTCCAGGCCTTCCCCCCCATCGACGGAACCCGCTCGGATACTTTCATCGTGCTCAATTTCGAACAGCAGATGGCCATCATTGGTGGCTCAGCCTACGCTGGCGAGATCAAGAAATCTATCTTTACTGTGCTCAATTACAAGCTGCCCAAAGAAGGCGTCATGGCTATGCATTGCTCGGCTAACCAGGGCGATGATGAAGATGTTGCCCTTTTCTTTGGATTAAGTGGTACTGGCAAAACCAGTTTGTCTGCTGACCCAAACCGGGGTTTGATTGGTGATGATGAACATGGCTGGTCAGATGACGGTGTTTTCAACTTCGAGGGTGGTTGCTACGCAAAAGTGATTCAACTTTCTCCTAGCGCCGAACCCCAAATTTACGATGCCTCCCATAGGTTTGGTGCCATATTGGAGAACGTGATCTTCGATCCAGTGACTCGCCTGATTGACCTTGACGATGATGAGATCACCGAGAACACCCGCTCATCCTACCCCCTGGAATTTATCGATAACGCCCTCCCCGAGGGGCGCGGTGGACACCCCAAGAACATACTATTGCTGACCTGCGATGCATCGGGTGTGATGCCCCCTATCGCCAGGCTGACACCCGAACAAGCCATGTACCATTTCATATCGGGTTATACATCCAAAGTTGGTGGCACAGAGGTTGGCCTGGGTGAAGAGCCTGAGATCACCTTCAGCGCCTGCTTCGGTGCGCCCTTCATGGTGCACCATCCGGCCAAATATGCCGAATTGTTGGCTCGCAAGATGGAACGCTACGGCGCGACGGCCTGGCTGCTCAATACCGGGTGGGTAGGCGGCCCCTATGGGGTTGGTAAACGCATCAGCATTGGATATACACGCGCCATGTTAACTGCCGCCCTCAACGGGGAGCTGATGGACGTAGAATATTACACCGAACCCGTCTTCGGCTTTCAGGTCCCCAAGACCTGCCCCGGCGTACCCGACGATGTCTTTGACCCCGCCGAATCCTGGCCTAGCAAAGATGCCTACAACGATAAATATCGCCAGCTTGCTGCCCGCTTTGTTGAGAACTTCAAGAAATTCGCTGATGACTCAGCCCAAGAAGTCTGCGACGCTGGGCCCAATATGGATGCGTTTTAGTGAGATAGTGGAGAGTGGGAAGTGGTTAGTTGACCCCAAAGAGCCCAAGTATAATAAAAGCCCTGAGTTCAAATATCTAGAACCAGGGCTATTAATTTGTGTAATTTTCAACCTGAAGTTATCTTCCCACCACCCACCACACACTATCCACTGCCAAAGGCATCACAGCGCCCACGCAATCATAAACCCTAAGATCCCCAGGATCACCCCCAGGTGCAGGAACAGGTCACTATCGCTGAGCCAACCCAACCCTGGGATCAGCCGTAGGATGAAGTTTAACAGCACAAGCAAGATTCCCACTAATGGCACGAGGCCTTTTCTTTTTGATAAAAAATCCGATAAGTTATCCAAAAATTTATTGAAACCCTGCATGGCAACTCTCCTGAAAATAATATCTCTGCGCTCCGCGCTTGGCCTGAGTTTGTCGAAGGGTACTCTGCACCTAATCCACAGCCTGGTTCTTTAAATAGGCGCTGAACTCGGCCACCAACCGTCCGGGGATGCGACCCTGGATCATCACGCCCGTACTGCCATGTTCAATGACCTCAACTTCGCCCTGTGTGTGGAAGAGCGAAATCAATTTGCCTTCCTGATATGGTAGCAATACTTCAAGGGGGGTGTACATCTCGTATAACTGCTCCTGTACCGTTCGAAGTAGGTCACTAATGCCCTCTTTGTGCAATGCCGAGATTGCCACTGCGTTGGGGAATTCCTGCATGGCATGGCGAGCTGCACCCGGGTCTTGCAGATTGTCAATTTTATTCAGCGCAGTAAGCATGGGAATATGATCTGCTTCGATTTCTTCTAAGGTTTGGTGAACAGCCTCAACCTGAGCAAAAACATTTGGATGCGTGATATCCGAAACATGCAGCAGCAGATCTGCTTCGGCGATTTCTTCCAACGTGGCCCGGAATGCTGCCACCAGCATTGTGGGCAGCTTTTGGATAAAACCCACTGTATCGGTAAAGAGCACCGCTTTACCATCGGGTAGTTCCACACGGCGGGTTGTGGGATCCAGTGTGGCAAAAAGCTGATCGGCAACGTAGACATCTGAGGATGTCAGGCTGTTAAGCAAAGTCGATTTGCCTGCATTGGTATAGCCCACCAAGGCAATCACCGGGATGCGTGAGCGTTTGCGCTGCGTGCGGTACCGCTGGCGATGGGCGCGCACTTTATCTAATTCGCCCTTTAAATGGTCGATACGCCGGTGGATATCTCGGCGGTCAACCTCGAGCTGAGTCTCACCGGGGCCACGCAAACCCACACCCCCGGCGCTGCCAGTTCGGCCGCCGCCGCCGCCTGCCTGTCGTGCTAAGTGAGTCCAGGCGCGCGTCAGGCGCGGTAAACGGTATTCGTACTGCGCCAACTCCACCTGCAGGGTTCCTTCTCGCGTGCTGGCGTGCTGAGCAAAAATATCCAGGATCAAGGCCGTGCGGTCAAGCACGCGCACATCTTCCCCGAAGATCTTCTCAAGTTCTCGTTGGTGTCTGGGAGAAAGCTCTTCATCAAACAAGATGATCTGGGCATCCAATTCGCCCGCCAGCGATTTGATCTCATCAACTTTGCCTGCACCAATAAAGGTTTTCTGATGGGGTTTATCGCGCTTCTGAGTCTCTGATCCAACCACATCTAGCCCAGCAGTATCGGCCAACAAGCTCAGCTCTTCTAATGAATCATATAAAGTAAGCAGGTTTTCCTGCTTGTAGAACTCAACCCCTACCATAAATGCTCGCTCACGTGGGGGTTCAGTGTTGATTATTTCTTTTGCCATGAAGTTTCTTTTACAATGGTTTCTTTGATTTCGTCATAGTCAAGCTTGCTGCCAACTGCATCGTCGTCAATGGGCTTGAAAATGTTATTGACCTGATCATCGGGTGATTCTTTGCGCTGTGGAAGCAAGATATGGAAAACCGATCCCGGGCAACGCTCTTCATCATAGCCTTCCGACTCAACCCATATCGTGCCCCCATGAGCCTCAATGATACCCTTGGTGATTGGCAATCCCAAACCCGGTCCGCCACCTTTGAATTTCGTCTTCCCGCTGGAATGGAGGGAAATATCCCCTAGATGGCCAAATTTCTCGAAGATGCGCGTTTGGTCATCGGGGTCAATTCCAATGCCTGTGTCCGTAATGGTCATTTCGATGAATCCCGGTAATTTACGGCCATCGACAGATATTTTTCCTTCATCGGGTGTGTATTTGACGGCATTGGTCAAGATATTCCAAATGGCCTGATACAGGCGCTCAGAATCACCAAATATCATTTCTTTGAAACCGGGAAATTCCTCGATTATCAAGCTGATATCGCGCTGCTCTGCGATAGTGCGAATTTCACCTTCAACGATGCCCAACAATTGGTTCAGCCACACCGGTTGGTAGTTGAGTTTTAGCATATCGTTGTCGATCAGCGAGACATCGATCATGTCATCTATGATTTCACGTAAGCGCAGGATTCCGTTGTCGATACCCTTGAGCATGATCTCAGCCCGCTGAAGTACATCATCCTCCTCGGGGTAGATGTCCATCAACATCGACGAATAGCCTTCGATTAAGGTCAGAGGCGTTCTTAATTCGTGGGCGGCAACGGAAATAAAATCCGATTTGCTTTTGTCAAGTCTTTCAAGGGTGTCCCGAGCATCTTCCAAATCTTCAGCGATGTGACGTACGTAGGTTTCAGCCTCTTTGGTTGATGAATATTGCAAGGCATGGTTATGCACAGGCAAAACGGCGCTGATCAATTCAATGGCATCATCACTATTGAGGAGTTCCCTGGTAACGGAGTTCAACGACAAAAGTATGTGCCCCAAAATTGGCGATAAGCTTGTTTCTTGATCTTCCTGATCTGTTTGTGTACGGGCTTCGATCCACTCGTCTAAGATCTCGTTCAGCCATCCTGGATCCCCGCTAGCAATCGCTTGTCGCATCAGGTCGAAATAACGCACTAATTGATCCTGGAAACTTTCTCGCACCCTTTCGCCGCGCGCCAATCGATGGGCAACCCGTTCTGCCCATCGATCGCGAACTTGATCAAGTAAATCTACCACGCGCATAAGATAAGTTTAAGCCATGTTCTGGCTTTTGCCAAGCAACGGTTAAGTGTCAACTATGGCCTTCTTTAGTTGGCAGGAAATTGCTTCGGGCTTCGCCCTCGCAATGAAATCTGGATTTTTACTTCTTTGTATCCAACCAAGCCAGAATCGTTTCCCCAACGATTTGCAAACTCTCAGCAGATACTTTGTCGGTCGTATCTTCAATTGTGTGCCAATATGGGTAGTCGAAATCGATGATATCTACAGCGGGTATACCTGCCTCGAGGAATGGTGTGTGGTCATCGAGGATGGAATATCCTGACACAGCAATGAAGTAGTTGCTGTACCCTAAACTTGCGGCTTGCTCCCAAATTTCGGCTACCAAGGTGGGGTCTGAGTTGCGCTCCATCATAATATTGAGATCAGCATCCCCGATCATGTCCAAGATAACCACGGCATCAGGATGACCTTCTAGTTCAGACACAAATGCACGCGAGCCCAAAATCCATTCCCACCCGGGAATTCTGCCATTGTCCTCAGCATCAAAGAAGACCAACCAAATATTTCCAGGATAGTCTTCGGGAATTGTGCGTGCCAATTCGAGCAGTACTGCTACTCCCGAAGCACCATCGTTAGCCCCTGGAACGGGTTGATTTCGTTTTGCTGGATCGGGATCCATATCTGCGTGAATGCGCGTATCGTAATGGGCACCAAGGATGATCCAAGGATCTGAAGGATTAATCTCAGTGCGCATGGCGATGACGTTGCGAACAGGCTTATCAAGAAGTGAAGATTCTTGAACTTGAACATCCCACCCCAGCCCTGCTAGCTCATTTGCCAGCCATTCGATCAACTGGGCATGCCCGTCCGTCCCTGGGATGCGAGGCCCAAAGGAGACCTGTTTTTCCACGTGTGCGAAGGCTAATGTGCCGCTAAATTTTGATGGAGTGGATGCGCTGTCCAACGGTTGGCATTGAGTTGTGAGGAGAGAGAGGGCCGCAAGGAGAGATAGGGTGAGTAAATTTGGTTTTATTTTGAGCATGTCTAGTTCTGGTAATTATTTAATGGTGTATGGCTATGCGCAATATCCAAATTATGTGGTGGTTTCTACATTAGCGAGGTATTTTTCGAGGGATTCCTGCGCTCGCTGAGCGTACATTTCCATACGTTGGCGCTTATTACGACGCCCCTTCCCTGCCCCATCTAAGGGGGGCAGCAAACCGAAATTTGCTTTCATCGGTTGAAAATCAGCTGCGCTGGCATGCGTTACATAATGACACATGGCTCCCAACATGGTATCCGCAGGTAGAGCTAAAAGGCTTCGACCTTTCAATAAACGGGCAGCATTCCAACCCGCTAACAAGCCCGTGGCAATATTTCCTGCATAGCCTTCCACACCGGTTATCTGGCCGGCGAAAAACAAATCATCCCTATTGTGGAATTGCATCGTCGGCCTCAGCAAGGCTGGCGAGAAAATGAATGTGTTGCGATGCATTTGGCCATAGCGTGCAAACTCAGCCAGCTCCAAGCCAGGGATCAAGCGGAAGACACGCCGCTGATCAGGGAATTTGAGATTTGTCTGAAACCCCACCAGGTTGTAAAGCGTACCGGCCAAATTATCCTGACGGAGCTGAACAACGGCATGCGGTCGCTTTCCAGTGCGGGGATCAATCAAACCAACTGGGCGCAGCGGGCCAAAGGCTAAGGTATTTCTCCCACGCTGGGCAATCACCTCAACAGGCAAACAGCCCTCGAAGTAAGTATGCATCCCAGCCTTGACGCCGCTCTCCAGCTGCTGTTCAAAAGATTTGAGTTCGATGCGCTCAGCTTCGAGCATGGCGTCCACAAAAGTGCTGTACTCGACCTCAGTCATCGGACAGTTGATATAGTCGCCCTGCTCCTGCTCGCCGCGATCATAACGTGAGGCGCGATAAGCGATATCCATGTTGATAGATTCCAGGGTTACGATGGGTGAGATGGCGTCAAAAAAATATAGATGTTCCTGACCTGTAAGCTCAGCGATGGAGTCAGACAAACGCGTAGAGGTTAGTGGCCCGGATGCAAGGATGGTCGGTGTGCGGGGAATGGCCTGAACTTCTTCACGGATCACCTGGATGTTGGGATGCTCTTCGACCCTGGTAGTCACCCTCTCGGCAAATTGATCGCGATCCACGGCCAGTGCCCCGCCCGCAGGGACGGCAGTATTTTCGGCGCACTCGACCAACAATGACCCCATCCGGCGTAGCTCATTCTTTAGCAACCCCGGAGCGCGGTCGGGGAGATCAGAGCCCAGGGAGTTCGAACAGACCAGCTCTGCCAGATAGGGGCCAGTATGTGCGCCGGTCTCTGTTTCAGGGCGCATTTCATATAGTTTTACCCGAATACCTCTTTGGGCTGCCTGCCAGGCGGCTTCACTCCCAGCCAGGCCACCACCAACGATGCTCAGTTCTTTCATAAGTGTTCCATTTTACCAAGGAAAAGAAAGGAGGGGCTCAAATCGAATGGTACAAATCTTGCAACTCTATTCGATAACAGTTATACTATCAAAGCGAGATTGAACCATGTATCCCATACATTTACACGAAACCAAACCCCAAACCACGGCTCACCTGGCGCAGACGATGTCGCTGCTCAACATGACTTCGGCGGAACTTAAGCAAGCCATTGATGCAGAATTGGCTAACAACCCAGCCCTGGAACTTCTAGAGCCGCGGCGTTGCCGTGGATGCGGCCGTTATTTGGTCGAATCAAATTCTTGCCCCATCTGCAATCAGCTTCATGACCCAAGCAATCTCGAGCCGATTGTATTTACATCGTCAAGGAGTGAGTACCAGCATACCGTCAGTGGTGGCTCCACACACACAATTTCTCCCGAAGATTTGCCTGACGACAATTCTGCACCAGCATTAGATCTACCTAGTTTTGTACTTCGACAAATTGCGCCCGATCTGGAAGAAGAAGATCGGCCGATTGCCGCTCATATCCTCACCAGCCTTGACAAAGATGGATTGCGAACAACATCGCCGCATGAGATCAGCCGCTATCACCATATATCGGTTGATAGGGTTGAGAAGGTCATCAAACTCATAACCCACTCAGAACCTGTTGGCGTTGGTTCATCATCTCCACAAGAAGCCCTTTTGGTTCAATTAGAAGTTCTCTCCAAATCACAAGAGGTTCCTGTACACGTAGAAAGTGCCATTCGAAAGGGAATCGATTTACTGAGCCGGCACCATTTCACGAAGCTTGGAAAAATGTTGGGAATTTCTGCCCAGGAGGCAGAAGAGATCTCGAGGTATATCAGCACCAACTTGAACCCATACCCTGCTCGCTCCCATTGGGGCAGTATCCGCCAAGGACATGAATCAGCCCCCAATGCCTATCACCACCCTGACATTCTGATCAGCCATTTGAATAACCAGCCTGCCGGCCCCTTGGTAATAGAAATTCTCTTCCCAATAAAAAGCCCATTACGCCTGAACCCTCTCTTCCGCAAAGAGATCAAGAATGCAAAAAGCGAAAAAGTAGAGAAATGGCAGCGTGATCTCGAGAAAGCCAACTTACTCATCAAATGCTTGCGGCAGCGCAACAACACGATGCGGCAATTGCTCACCATTCTCACGAAATATCAACGAAATTTCATCATCCATGGTGACAAACACCTAAAACCAATCACCCGTGCCAGCATGGCAGAAATTCTTGGCGTACACGAATCAACAGTTTCTAGAGCCGTTTCAGGAAAAAATGCTTGCTTACCCAATGGACGTATCATTCCATTAGGTAAATTTTTCGATCGCAGCCTGCCTATCAGAGCATTGATCCGTGAGATTGTTGATGATGAAATTGACCCGCTCACCGATTCGCAAATCGCACATATACTTGGAAATGAGGGGTACAATGTTGCTAGACGGACGGTAGCTAAATACCGCTCCATGGAAGGCATACTTTCTGCACGTACGCGTCAAAGCATGGCAAAAATCTAATATGCAAAATCTTTTTATACGGACCAGACCATCCACTCGGCCGCTGCTTAGTGCGGAAGACTTAGATCAATTGCTCAATACATTTGACAAAGCTGCCCTATTGGTTGATAAGAAAACGTACAATATTGTCTCGGTAAACGCAAAACTGATGGAGCTAACTGCTTATACACGTGATGAGCTAACTTCTATGCGATTGGGGGATATTATGAGTGGCAGCATTGACACCGTAATGGCTATGCGCACTTACTCGCGGGAGGGCACTCTTCCTCGTCTCGAACTCTCCAATCGTAACAATAAGGGGGCCTATGTCTCTGTACGCACAAATCAACTAAGTGATTCAAAACCCTGGGCACTGATCACACTTGAACACGTTTTAAAGCGCAAACTTGATCGTGAAAGCAGAGCGCTGCGTGATGAATTATTGAATAATCTGCTTCCCAATTTGATATCGACAACACAACATAATGATCCAGAGGAAGCATTGCAACAGGTTCTCGAATTTGGAAACGAAGTTCTTCCCGGAAGCAGTATTGCGATTTATGTTGGCCGTGAGCAACAACCCGGGCTGCAACAAGTTGCAGCCATCGGGGATCAACAGGATATCTACCCCAGCAAAGTTGCTCTCAATGATTTGAATCATCTCCTAAGTCCATCGATTTGGCAAAAAGGGCAAAGAGCTATCCTGACCATCCTTCACCAAGCTGCGCGATTGGCCGATTTTGAGTATCTTGCATCAGCTCCCATCACTGATGGACAAATGAGTAATGAAAACGATGGGCCAAAATCCTGGTTAGGAACGATTTTGGCAGGCTCTATTGCGCCCCCTCCCGAAAATGCACTACAAATTGTGAACATCTTAGCAAGATTTGCTTCAATCATAATTAGCAACAATGTGTTACTTTCTAACCTGCGCAAGCAAATTGCCAAACACAATTCTCAATTGAGCGCCTGGGAAGCGGTTCGAGAAAATGTGCGCGATGGCATCATAACCGTTTCATCAGCATCAAAAATTCAGGTACTGAATCCATCGGCGGAAATAATTTTGGGCTACACCAGCGACGAAGTATCCGGAATGACGGTTGATAATGTTATCGTCGGCACGGATCGCCTAATCCCCGCATTGAGAAAAGCCTTTAGTGGAATTCCAACGCCAAGCTTGGGGAATGTTTATCTCCACCGGCGTGATGGTTCAACGTTTCTGGCTGATTTAGAAATCAACCCCATCACCACGTATGGGTCAACCAGCGCGGGGTTAATACTGATCCGCGATTTAAGTGAGAATGAACAAAATCGCTTGCGATCACAGCAACTCGAACAGAGCGCCTTGCTAGGTGAAGTCACGGCCATATTTGCGCATGAGGTTCGCAATCCAATCAATAATATCAATCTGGGTCTGCAATTATTAGAGCGCTCAATAGATGAGGACAACCCAGACAAAGAACGCATTAAAGACATGCAAGAGGATTGCCTGCGTCTGACTTCGCTAATGGATTCGGTACTGACATTTTCACGCACCGGAAATTACACTTTTGTACCGATTGATGTTGCGGAATTAATTCGGAGAATTTTGAAGCGCTGGCGGCCGCGTTTTGCCAAAGTAGACATCAAAACACACATAAATTCAGCGGAAATTTTGCCCAATGTCATGGGGGATCACCGTAGTTTAGAGCAAGTATTCACCAACATTATCAGCAATGCTATCAGCGCCATGATGGAAACTGGGGGGACCTTTGCTGTAAAACTTTCGCAGACCACTAATCCCAGGGGAAAAAAATTCGTTCAAATTGATCTTTCCGACACGGGTACGGGTATTCCCGAGGAAAATCAAGAAAAAATATTTGAGCCATTCTTCACTACAAACCCTAAAGGAACTGGTCTTGGATTGTCGATAACCCAACAGATCATTACCGCACACAAAGGTAATATCAAATTGACATCCTTCCCTGGGGGGACCACTTTTCACATTCAACTACCCATCGCAAAAGATCACGAGAGAAACACGCCATGACAGCAACCATCTTAGTGGTAGACGATGAAGAAAACGCACGCAAGCACATTGGAGATTATCTCAATTGTGAGGGCTACGAAGTTCTTACAGCAGCTAACCTCGAAGAGGCTCGCGAGCATCTTGAGCAGGATGCTGCCGATATCGTCTTGCTGGATGTGCAGCTCCCCGATGGGTATGGGCCTGAACTATTAGAGGAAACTGCTCAATTTGCCATTCGCCCTCCCATCATCTTGATCACTGCACACGGCGAAATCGATATGGCCGTCGAGGCGATGAAGAATGGGGCGCATGATTTTCTGCAGAAACCCATCCAATTTGATCGACTGGAGCTTTCAATTCAGCGCGCCAAAGAGATCGTGGATATGCGGCGTGAGCTGGCCCATTTTCGGGATCAACAGCGAGGCGAACTGAACTTCGTTGTTGGCAAAAGCCCCAGAATGCGCGAGCAGCTCAAGCTGGCTCAACGTGCAGCACAGGCTTCGGTCTCGGTGTTGATCACCGGAGAAACAGGAACGGGCAAAGAGGTTTTGGCACGCGCAATCCATCAATTGAGCCCGCGCGCTGGGAAATCCTTCATGGGCATCAATTGCGCTGCTATTCAAAGCACTATGCTTGAAGCGGAGCTTTTTGGTTTTGAAGCAGGCGCATTCACAGGCGCACAAAAGCGAAAACATGGTCTGATGGAGGTTGCCGACGAAGGCATTTTATTCCTCGACGAGATTTCTTCCCTTCCCGTAGACATGCAGGCCAAATTACTACGCGCCCTTGAAGAACAAGCTTTCCGCCGCGTGGGTGGAACCAACTTGATCAAAGTAGATGTGCATATTTTGGCCGCCTCCAACCGTGATCTCAAAGGTCTAATTGAGGAAGGGAAATTTCGAGAAGATTTATATTATCGTTTAAAGGTTGTTGATCTGCACATTCCACCATTGCGCGAGCGCAAAGAAGACATTCCGGAATTGGTAGGGCTCTTCATGCGCATGAACAATCAAAACATGGGGCTAAATATCAATGATATTTCCGAACGCGCCATGTTGGCACTGGTCAACCACAATTGGCCAGGCAATATTCGCGAAATGCGGAATGTTATCGAGCGGGCAATGCTTTTCTGTGATGAACCTACGATTCAAATTGCCCATTTGCCTGGGGAATTCCTGTAGAACTTCAAGTTTATATCTTCAAATATCCTGAGTATCTGGTAGATTGCTACCCTTATCAAATCTAACCCAGACGTGTGAGCTATGGCGTTCTCAAAGTCCGTTGACTAAGACATAGCTTTATGGCGCTTATGGAAAAATCGCCGCATTTTTGGATGGATTTGCACAATTTGTGTAATGGGTAATAACACTCTGAACACTTGTTTCATTCTGAGCGAAGCGAAGAATCCCTTATATGTTCAATTTGTTTGAGCCTTGTCACATTGCATTTTCATAGATTTCATTGTACACTTCTGATTACCTTAGAAATGCATACTCAACCTGGAGAACAAAAATGAACTTAGGTCCAACTGAACTTATCATCATATTGGTTATTGTCCTGCTCCTTTTTGGTGTCGGGCGAATAACAAAGATCGCTGGGGAACTCGGTACCGGCATCCGCGCTTTCAAAGATGGTTTACAAACTGAAGAAGATGAAGGCGAAGAAAAAGAGCAAAATTCTGAGGAAGAAAAAGCTTAGCGATTTCCCGAATTGATCCATGAGGCCTTGTTGCTAATCCGACAAGGTCTTTATATTTAAGCAATTGGTGTGTCATTCATACTTTGATGGTTCCACAATTTGATAGCCGGAAAATCCATACGCCGAAACTGCGAGATTTGGAAATCTCGGCTACCATTCATTCCACAATACGCTTTTCATCTGCGTAATTCCTAA